>NZ_JOGH01000055.1:0-38228 GCF_000721345.1 Kitasatospora sp. NRRL B-11411
CCGCCGTCCCCCCCCCCGCCCCGCCCCTCCCGCCCTCCTCGCTACGATCGTCCACGGAGCACCGGAACGAGGGGGTACTTGTGCCGCAGAGCGCACCATCGACCACGGCCTTCGACGCCAACGAACGCACCGCCTGGGCCGGGCACGGCGCCGTCTACGCCGCCTCGTTCGGCCGGCTCTGCGCCCGCCCGGCGGGCCGGCTCCTGGACGCGGCAGGCGTGTCCGCGCACCACCGGGTGCTGGACGTCGGCACCGGGCCGGGCACCGTCGCCGCGGCGGCAGTGGCCCGCGGCGCCCTGGTCACCGCCGTCGACGCCGAGCCGAGCATGCTCGAACTCGTCCGCCGCAACGTCCCGCAGGCCCGCAGCGGCCTCGCCACCCTCCCCGAACTGCCGTTCCCGGACGGCGAGTTCGATGTGGTGGTGGCCAACTTCGTCCTCAACCACGTCGGTCGGCCGCTGCTCGCACTGGCCGAGATGCGGCGCGTGCTGCGCCCGGGCGGGCGGCTCGCCGTCACCATCTGGTCGGGCAGCCCCGCGCCGGGGCAGACGCTGCTCCCGCGCGCCCTGCAGGCGGCCGGCGCGGTCCGCCCGCCGCACCTGGGGCCGCTCGACCCGGCCGACGACTTCACCCGCACCCCCGAGGGGCTGGCCGGGCTGCTCACCGCCGCCGGGCTGCGCGACGCCCACGGCCGCACCCTCGACTTCGACCACGCCACCACCCTGGACGAGTGGTGGAGCGGCCCGGCGGCCGGGGTCGCCACCGTCGGACTGACCCTGCTCGCCCAGCCGCCCGCCGTCCGGGCCGAGGCCCGCCGCCACTACGAGCGGCTCGCCGAGGAGTACCGCACCGACCCGGCGCAGCCGGACGCCCTGCTGCTCCCGCACCGCGCCCTGCTGGCGTCCGCCACCCGCTGAGCGCCCCCGGACCGGCCCCGCGGCCTCACCAGTCGCGGGGTTCGACCAGCTCCTCCAGGTCGGCGTCCGGGAAGCCGTACGCCCCGGCGAGGTACCCGAAGTCCACCGCGATCGTGTCGCGCGCGACGGTCTCGATCTCGCTGTCGGCCGCGTAGAACTCCTCCGCCAGCAGGTTGAACTGCTCCGTCGCGGCGTGCGTCAGCACGTACAACTCCTCAAGGCTGCGCGGTGGTTCGGCCTCGATCCGCTCGCACAGCGCGTGCAGGATGTCGCCGCCCTTGGCCACCAGGTGCGCCGGGTAGTACCCGTCCCCGCGCATCGGGCGCAGGAACTCGTACCCCGCCATCCGCTCGTTCGTGATCGCCATGCCGCCGCTCCGTCCACCGGGTCCACTGGGGAAGTCCTCCGGCCGATGATGCCCCCGCCCACCGACAACAGCCGGCACCCCTCCCGAACGGGGCGCCGTTAGCGGTCCCCGGCCGGGTCGCGCAGCAGGTCGTCGACGCTCCGGCGCGGGGTGGCCGCCCCGGGCGGGCCGTAGCCGACCCGCAGCACCACCTGGACGGTGCCGATGCCACTGTCGGGGTCGCGCAACCGCCAACGGGTCTCCGGCAGTTCGACGGCCTGGTGGAGCACCGAGACCCGCAGCCCGCGGGCGGTCGCCACCAGCCAGACCCGTTCCATCGCCTGCCCGGCCCGCAGCCAGTCCGCCACCGTGTCGCCCCGGGTGGCGATGGTCGCCAGCTGCGGCAGCGCCTCGAAGCGCTGCGCGTGCACGGGTCCGCGACCGGCGAAGTCCCGTACGGGGACCCGGGCTTCGTGGTCCTGCGGGCCGAGCGCCCGCTCCGGGATGCCGTCCCCGGTGCGGGCGGCCGGGGCCGCGCGCAGCCAACTCCCGGTCTCCGCCCGGCGGGCGGCGTCCCCGGCGATCCGGGCCTCGGCCTCCGCGGTCAGCGCCAGCACCCGGCGCGCCCCGGCCTCCTCCAGCACGTCCAGCACGGTGTCCTCGTCGGCGGCGGCCGCGATCAGCTCGCCGATCACCGCCTCGGGCACGTCCCGGTTCCCGAACGGCTCGCGACTGGAGTGCCGTTGGCCGATCGCCTCGGCCAACTCGGCCAGTTCAAAAGGCTCCTGGGCTGCTCCGCGCGGCCCGAAGCGCACCACCGCGACCGGTTCGGCCGGCTCGACCGGTCCCGGCGCCAGGTCCAACTCCTCGACGGGCAGGCCGAGTCGGGCCGCCGCCACCCGCAGGTTGAACAGTGCCGCCCCGACCGACAGCAGCATGCCCCGCCCGTCCGGGTCCGCCAGCGGCACCGCCCGCGCCGGGTCGGCGAACACCAGCATCCCGGGCCCGTCCCCGGCCGGCCGGAACCACCACGGCTGCGCGTTGTGCAGCGACGGCGCGGCCCCGGCCGCCGCGACCAGCTCCCGCAGCTCCGCCGGGCTCGGCCCGCCCGGCACCCCGTCCATCGTTCCCGCCGTCGACCCGGTCATCGCGGATCACTCCTCGCCGCATCCTCGTCGGATCCCACACGTCCGTGTCTTGAGCCTGCGCCCGGCCCCGCCCCGCCCGGTAGGGCCCAAAGGCCCGGCCCCGGCGACCTCCGCCCCTCCCGCCGACGACCTCCGCCCCTCCCTCCGACGACCTTCGCCCCTCGCCCCGACGGCACCCGCCCCTGCCCCGTCCCGGCGCCGGTACCACCCGCTCCGCCGCCGCTGACGTACGGTACGGGTCATGGAATTCCGCCACCTGGGCCGCAGCGGCCTGATCATCAGTGAGATCGCGTACGGGAACTGGCTCACCCACGGCTCGCAGGTCGAGGAGGAGACCGCGGGCGCCTGCATCCGCGCCGCCCTCGACGCCGGGATCACCACCTTCGACACCGCCGACGTCTACGCCGAGACCCGCGCCGAGTCGGTCCTCGGCCGGGCCCTGAAGGGCGAGCGCCGCGAGGGGCTGGAGATCCTCACCAAGGTGTTCTGGCCGACCGGCCCCGGCCGCAACGACCGGGGCCTGGGGCGCAAGCACGTCATGGAGTCGATCGACGGCTCGCTGCGCCGCCTGCAGACCGACTACGTGGACGTCTACCAGGCCCACCGCTACGACCCCTCCACCCCGCTGGAGGAGACCATGGAGGCGTTCGCCGACGTGGTCCGCTCCGGCAAGGCGCTGTACATCGGCGTCTCCGAGTGGACGGCCGCCCAGATCCGGGCCGGCTACGCGCTGGCCCGCGAGCTGCGCGTCCCGTTCGTCTCCAGCCAGCCCCAGTACAGCGCGCTGTGGCGGGTCATCGAGGGTGAAGTGGTGCCCACCTGCGAGGAGTTGGGCATCGGCCAGGTGGTCTGGTCGCCGATCGCACAGGGCGTGCTGACCGGCAAGTACAAGCCGGGCGCCGAGCCCCCGGCCGGCTCCCGGGCCACCGACGAGAAGGGCGGCGCGAACTTCGTCGCCCGCTGGCTGCGGCCCGAGGTGCTGGAGCGCGTCCAGCTGCTGCAGCCGCTCGCCGCGGAGGCCGGCCTGTCTCTCGCCCAGCTCGCCGTCGCCTGGGTGCTGCAGAACCCGAACGTCTCCGCCGCGATCATCGGCGCCTCCCGCCCCGAGCAGGTCACTGAGAACGTCAAGGCCGCGGGCGTGAAGCTGGAGCCCGCCCTGCTCGCCCGGATGGACGAGATCCTGTCCCCCGTCGCCGAGTTCGACCCGGCCCGGACGGCGGAGAACGCCCCCAAGACCCGCCCCTGAGACCCGCCTCTGAAACCCACCCCTGAGACACACGGGCGGCCGCCCTTGCCCGGGGCGGCCGCCTCCCCCCGCTATCCGGGCAACTCCCCTTCCCCCTCCTGCCTCTCTCCCTCCCCCTCCGGCAGCTCCTGCTGCGCCCAGATGGTCTTCCCGTGCCGGGCGAACCGGGTGCCCCAGCGCTGCGCCAGCTGCCCGATGATGAACAGCCCCCGGCCGCCCTCGTCGGTGGACTTGGCCCGCCGCAGGTGCGGGGTGCTGTCGGAGCTGTCCGACACCTCGCAGATCAGGCCCCGGTCGTTGATCAGCCGCAGCCGGATCGGCGACTTCCCGTACCGGATCGCGTTCGTCACCAGCTCGCTGACGATCAGGTCGGTGGCGAACTCCAGCTCCGTCAACCCCCAGGCGGCGAGCTGGTGTTCGGCCAGCCGCCGGGCGGTGCGCACCACCGCCGGGTCCTCCGGCAGGGTCCACACCGCGACCTTGTCGTCCGGCAGCCCCAGGGTGCGCACCAGCAGCAGCACGGCGTCCTCGCGCTGGCGTTCCGGCAGCAGCGCGTACACCGCCTGGTCGCACAGCTGCGCCAGCTCCTCCTCGCCGGCCCGGGCCAGCACCCGTTGCAGCACCGCCCGCCGCCCCTCCCCCGGCCCGACCGGCAGCACCTCGTCCAACCCGCCGCGCTCCGCCCCCGTCCCCTCCCTGCCCCCCGTCCCCTCCCCGGCCCCCGTCCGCCGCGGCGGCCCGGACATCAGCCCGTTGGTGTACAGCGCCAGGACGCTACCGACCGGCAGTTCCGCGACCCGCGTCTCGTAGCAGCCGTCGCCGCAGCCCAGCGGCAGCCCGGGCTCGACCGGGAACGGCACCGGCACGCCGTCGGGGCCGACCACGACCGGCCCGGGGTGTCCGGCGGAGGCGGCGGTGCAGGTCCGGCCGATCGGGTCGTAGACCAGGTACAGGCAGGACGCCAGCCCGTCCGGCAGGCTGTCCGCACCGGCCGGCAGGCTGCCCCGCTGCTCGTCGGTCAGCACCCGGGCCGCGTCGTCCAGCCGCACCAGCAGCTCGTCCGGCGCGAGGTCCTGGACGGCCAGCGTCCGCAGCGCGGTGCGGACCTGTCCCATCACGGCGGCGGCCTCGATCCCGGTGCCGGTGACCGAGCCGATCGCCAGCCCGACCCGGGCGGCGGACAGCGGCACCACGTCGTACCAGTCGCCGCCCGGCCCGACCACGCCGGGCAGGTACACGTGCGCGCTCTGCACGGCGCTCAGCTCCACCGGTTCCCGGGGCAGCAGTTGGCGCTGCAGGGTGGTGGCGATCGAGCGTTCCCGGGCGTAGCTGCGGGCCTTGTCGATGGACATCGCGCCGCGCGAGGCGAGTTCGACGGCCAGTTCCAGGTCGTCCTGGTCGAACGGCTCCGGGCGCCGGTGCCGGTAGAGCGCCAGCACGCCCAGCACGGCGTCGTGCACCACCAGCGGCGCGACGATCATCGAGTGCACGCCGAGCCCGGTCAGCCGTCGTCCCCGCTCGGGGTCGGAGGCCAGCCACTGCTCCTCGCCGCCCAGCCCGCGGATCAGCCGGGGCCGCCCGTCCTCGAGCGCCTGGCTGTAGGGCGTCGGCGCCCCGTAGGTGGACAGCGCGCCGTGCGGGACGGGGCCGGGCGAGGGCCCGGCGGGGCCGGCGCCGTGCACGGAGCGGTAGGCGGCCCGGCGCAGCGGGGCGCCGGGGTCGATGGGGCCGGTGCGCAGCGGCAGTCCGCGCAGGGGTTCGTCGAGCAGGTCGACGGTGGCGGAGTCGGCGAAGCGCGGGACGGCGACGTCGGTGAGTTCCTGGGCGGAGCCGATGGCGTCGAGGGAGGCGCCGAGGCTGCGGTGGGCGCTGTGCAGGATGTCGAGCCGGTCGAGGGCGGTCTGCTGTTCGGTGACGTCCTCGACGGCGGCGACCAGGTAGGGGCTGCCGGTGTCGGAGAGGATCCGGAAGAAGGAGATCGCGCCGACCATCTCGTGCCGGGGGTCGGCGGGCATCCGGCCGCGCACCAGGTGTTCGCGGACGTAGCCGCCGTCCTGGAGGGCGTGGCGGGCGAGTGCCTCGAGTTCGCCCCGGTCGAAGCCGGGGGCGAAGTCGGCGGGCCGGTGGCCGACGATGTCGTTGCCGGGCATGCCGCGGACGCCGCGGGCGGCGCCGTTGTAGCGGATCACCCGCAGGTCCTGGTCGAGCAGGTAGAGGCCGATCGGGGCCTGGGCGAACAGCGCGTCGAGCAGTGCGGCGTCGACCTGCCCGCCCTCCCCGCTGCCCACCGGCCCCCGCACCACCCCTTCCCGCGCCTCGCCTTCGCCGCCCCTGCCCGTCACGCCGTCCCGACCGTCGCCGTCCATGCCGTTCCTCCCTGTGCGGCCCCTCCTGCCCTCGTCCCTCCCGCCCTCGTCCCTCACCACCGCTTCCCCTTCCGCCCTCCGCCGCTCGCCGCGCCCTGCCCCGCCGCGCCGTGCCCCGCCGCGCCGTCCTGCACCGGGCCCTGCGGGTCGGGCCGGAAGGCGATCACCGCGATGTCGTCGCGGACGTCGGCGACCAGGGCGACCAGGTGGTCGCAGAGGTCGGCGAGGGGCTGGTGGCGGGCTTCGGCGGCGCTGCGGCAGAGCCGGGCGATGCCGTCGTTGAGGTGTTCGCCGGGGACTTCGACCAGGCCGTCGGTGTAGAGCAGCAGCGTCTCGCCGGCCCCGACGGGGTGCCGGTGGGTGACCCGGGGGCGGCGGGGGTCGACGCACAGCGGGACGTCGGCGTCCTCGGCGGCCAGCAGCCGGGGCGGCCCGTCGACGGGGACGAGGACGGGCGGCGGGTGTCCGGCGTTGGCCCACTCCATCTCCCAGCCGCCGTCGGCGCCGTTGCGCACCAGCCGGGCGTGCACCGCGGTGGCGAAGCTGCCGACGCCCAACCCCTCGGCGGCGGTGTCGAGTTCGCGCAGCGTGTCGGCGGGGGTGTGGGCGTGGCCGCGGGTGTAGGCGATGGAGCGGAGCATGGCGCGCAGTTGGCCCATGGTGGTGGCGGCGGCGAGGTCGTGGCCGGCCACGTCGCCGATGGTGATGGCGAGCGAGCCGTCGGGGAGGGCGAAGGCGTCGTACCAGTCGCCGCCGATCTCGGCGTTGCGGCTGCCGGGCTGGTAGCGGGCGGCGACGGCGGCGGCGCCGAGCCGGGGCGGGGTGGTGAGCAGGGCGCGTTGCAGGACGACGGCGGCGTGCCGGGCGCGCTGCAGGGCGAGGGCCTGGCGCAGCGGGGCCTGGGCGCGCTGCAGGACTTCGTGCTGGAGGTCGATGTCGGCGGGTCCGGGCGGGGGCGCGTCCTGGCAGCCGGCGGTGGCGGCGAGGGCGACGACGGCGCCGTCGACGACGATGGGCAGCAGGGTGAGGCTGGTGGCGCGGACGGCGCGCAGCCAGCGGGCGGAGATCTCGGGGACGGTGCCGGTGGGGAAGGCGCCGGCGGTGAGGTCGAGCAGGGCGGGGGTGCGGTCGGTGACGGCGCGGCGGGCGTGCGGGCCGAGGGTGAAGGTCTGCCGTTCGAGCGGGGGCAGCGGGGGCAGTCCGGGGCGGGCGACGGAGGCGATCCGGGTGGCGACGATCTCTTCGCCGCCGGCGTCGGGTCCGGGCAGCAGGTAGACGGCGCAGACGTCGGTGAGGTCGGGGACGAGGGTGGCGGCGAGGGCGGCGAAGGCGTCTTCGGCGCGTTCGGCCTCGGTGACGGCGCCGGCCCGGGCGAGCAGGCGTTCGCGCAGGCGGCCGCGCCAGTGGTCCTCGATGTCGCGGGTGGTGCCGATCCATTCGGTGCCGCGGTCCTCGTGCGGGACGGGGACGGCGCGGGAGCGGAGGTGCCGGTAGCCGCCGGTGGCGCTGCGGACCCGGAAGGTGTGGTCGAAGACGGCGGGCAGCTCGCGCAGGGCGGCGGCCCAGCGGGCGGCGGTTTCGGCGCGGTCCTGGGGGTGGACGACGTCGAGCCAGCCGTCGGCGGTGGCGGCTTCGGGGAAGGGCTGGCCGGTGATCTCCTCCCAGCCGGGCATGAGTTCGCTGGCGGTGCCGTCGGCGCGGGCGACCCAGACCATCTGGGCGGCGGCGGCGATCAGGGCCTCGTAGCGCTGGAGGGCTTCGAGGCGTTCGGCGGACTGGCGTTCGGCTTCGAGGGCGGAGTGCAGTTCGGCGGTGGTGTCGATGGCGGCGGCGAGGATGCCGGGGCCCTCGCGGGTGGTGGTGGGCGAGCAGGAGTAGACGAAGTGGCGGTGGGTGGGTTCGCCGGCGGGGCAGCCGAGGGTGCGGTGGGCGGTGACCTGTCGGGCGGTGCCGTCGGCGAGGACGGCGTCGAGGGTGGCGAGGAAGCGTTCGCTGCCGGGTTCGGTGAAGGCTTCGCGGGCGGGTGCGCCGAGCGGGCGGTCGCCGAACAGGGCGTGGAAGGCGTGGTTGTAGTAGACCAGCCGGTGGTCGGTTCCGGCGGTCAGGGCGATCGCCACGACGGCGTGGTCGAACGCCTCGGGTGTCAGCTGGGGTTCCGGCACCCCGGGTCCTCCTCCCGTCCGCCGCCGGGCGGGTGCGTGGGTTCCTGCCCGGCTCTGCTCGTGCGCCGTGCGGCGCTCCCGGTACGCGGGCCCGGGCCGGTGCGGGTGGGGTTCCCGCGCCGGCCCGGGCCGTGCTCGGTGCGGTGTCAGGTGAGCAGTTTCTGCTTGGCGGCCCGGAACTCGTCCTCGGAGATCGCGCCGCTGTTCTTCAGGTCGGCGAGCCGGGCGAGTTCGTCGACGTGCCGCGGTCCGGTGTTCCGGTCGTCGGTGCCGGCGGCCTTGCGGATGTAGTCCTGGAACTCGCCCTCGGCCTGGGCGGCGAGGGCCCGGTCGCGTTGGCCCATCTCCTTGCCGCGGACGATCAGGTAGACCAGGACGCCGAGGTAGGGCAGCAGGATCACGAAGATCGTCCAGCCGGCCTTGCCCCAGCCGCCCATGTCGTGGCTGCGGAAGATGTCGGTGAGGACCTTGAACATCAGGAAGAACCACAGGATCCACAGGAACAGCCACAGCATGGTCCAGAACAGGTTGAGCGCCGGGTAGTCGTCCATCGACTGGCTCCCTTCACAGGTCCTTCGAGTGGTATCACCACATTTCGGACATCGCATGTCGGCGGCCCGCCTCCGCGCGGGGCGCCGCGGGCCGGGCGAGGATGTGAGCCGGTGTCGGGTTCGGCGGCGCGGGAGGCGCGGATGGTGGACGGCGGACGGACGGCGGCCGCGGAGCGGGACGGCGACGGGGTGTCCCTGGAGCAGGTGACGGCGCTGCTGGCGCGGCTGGCCGGGATGCTGCTGGCGGCGAGCGGCGAGGGCGCCTCGGAGGTCGAGCGGACGGTGGCGCGGGTCGGGGCGGGTTTCGGCGCCCGCACCTCGATGGTGCTGGTCCCGGACGGCGCGGCGCTGACCGTGCTGCTGGGCGGCCGCACGGCGACGGTCGCGGTGCGGTCCTTCCCGGACGTCGCCCGGCTGGACAAGGTGGCCGCGCTCAAGCCCTGGGCGCACCGGGTCGCACGGGGCGGCACCCCCCTCGCGGAGGCGGAGCGGCGGCTGGCGGCGATCGACGGCGCGCCCGCCCCGTACCCGTGGTGGCTCAAGGGGCTGGGCATCGTGCTGTTCACGGTGGGGTTCGCGCCGCTGATGCAGCCGACCTGGTACGAGATCGGCAGCAGTGCGCTGCTGGGCCTGGTCACGGCGGTGCTGGCGGTGGCGGCGGGGCGGTGGCCGCGGCTGGCGCGGGTGCTGCCGCTGGTGGCGGCGACGGCGGTGTCGGTGCTGGTGCTGGAGGTGTTCGCCCGGACTCCGGCGCACGGCGGGGCGGTGCTGCTGATGCTCCCGGCGCTGTTCTACTTCGTCCCCGGCGACCTGCTGTCGGCGGCGGCCGTCGAGCTGGCCGCGGGCTTCCTCACCACGGGCGCGGTGCGCCTGGTGTACGCGGTGTTCCTGCTGCTGCAGCTGTACCTGGGCGTGATGCTCGGGGTGTACGCGACCGGCGGCGACACCTCGGCGATGTTCGACGTGGCGGCGCACGCCGACCTGCCGCGCTGGGCGACGTTCCTGTCCTGGGTGGTGTTCACCCTCGGCACGGTGCTGGCGTTCGCGGTGCCGTGGCGGCTGCTGCCGGTGCTGCTGGGGACGGTGTACCTGACGGTGGCGGTGCAGTCGGGGGCGACGAAGCTGGTCGGGGAGGTGGGCGGGACGTTCGCGGCGGCGGTGGCGCTGGGGGTGCTGGCCACGGTGGTGGCGGCCGGGCCGGGGCGGCCGCCGCGGATGCTGCTGGCGCTGCCGGGGTTCTTCACGCTGACCGTGGGCTCGCTGGGGATGCGCGGCCTGACCAGCCTGGCCGGCGGGCATCCGGTGCGGGGGTTCCACGACCTGCTGTCGATGGTGACCACGGTGGTGGCGATCGCCGTCGGCCTGCTGGTCGGCTCGGTGCTCGCCCAGCGCCCGCA
This sequence comes from Kitasatospora sp. NRRL B-11411, assembly GCF_000721345.1. Classification (NCBI taxonomy): domain Bacteria; kingdom Bacillati; phylum Actinomycetota; class Actinomycetes; order Kitasatosporales; family Streptomycetaceae; genus Kitasatospora; species Kitasatospora sp. NRRL B-11411. Next base: position 10,134 of record NZ_JOGH01000055.1, read on the forward strand.
GCCGCTGCCGGTCTCCCCCGACTACCCGGCCGCGGCCCCGCCGCCGCTGCCGTAGCAGGGCAGATCGAGCGCGGTCGGGTCCATCGCCGCGAGCCACTGGCCGGAGCGGCGCAGCACGGGCGTCAGCACGATCTCCGGCCCGCCGTCGTGGCCGGTCCGCACCAGGGCGTCGTAGCGGACGGGGCGGTGGGCGGCGGTCGCGGGGGTGGGCCGTTCGTCGCGGCGGGCCCGGGCCTGGGCGTCGAGGGCCCGGTAGGCGCGGCGCAGGTGGGGCTCCCAGCCGGGCAGGTGGTGCGGGTCGGCGGGGACGAGGTAGCGGGCGCCGCGGTCGGCCAGCAGGGCGGTCAGGCGCTCGACGGCCTCGGTGCGGCCGAGGCCGTCGGGCAGCTGCTCGACGGCCTCGGCGAGCGGGCGGGTGACGCGCAGCAGGGCCTCGTTGAAGTCGAGGCCGTGCTCGCCCTCGGCCTGCACCAGCAGGGCGCGCTGTTCGCCGGTGAGGTTGAGCCGGCACGGGTAGTGGCCGCCCTCGGTGAGCAGGTCGGGCTGTCCGTGCCAGGCCACGGGGGTGTCGCCGAGGCGGGCCCACTGCGGCCAACTCACCTGCTCGCCGGGGCCTTTGACGGCGTGTCCGAGCGGGTGGTCGCCGACGGTGAGGATCTCGATCCGGGCGCCGACCACCGTGGCGGGGGCGGGGTGGACGACCAGGCGCCGCCCGTCCCAGTCGAGGCCGCCGGTGTGCGCGCCGACGGGTTCGGTGGCGGCGAGGGTGAGCGGGCCGTGCGGGTGGGCGTCGTGCATGTGGGCCACCGTGACGGGGACCAGGACGGCGGCGCGGAGCACGGCCTGCCGGTCGGGGAACGGCCTGGGCTGGACCGTCTCGGTGGTGGCGTGCTCCGTCATGCGCTGTGCCCTTCCCGCGCCCGCACGGCGCGCGACCCGGCGGGTGCCGGCTCGTCGGCCGCCCACCCCGCGGTGTGTCCCGTCGGCCGCCGGAGCGACCAGGGGGACAGCGTACGGGCCGCCGCCCGGTTGCGGAACGCGGTGGGGGCGGGTGGTGGCGAATCGTGACCGGGGGCAACGGCCGGGCGGTCAGCGGTCGTTGGGTGAGACCCGCCAGGCGAGCAGGACGACCAGGAAGGACGCGGCACTGAATCCGGTGCACCACCAGGCGGTGCCGGTCTGGCCGCGCATCCAGGCGTTGGTGGCGGTGTTCAGCGCCCACAGCTGGCCGATCACGATGGTGACGGCGAGGGCGACCCGGGCGGACAGGATCGCCGAGCGCTCGGGCTGCTGGTCGGTGCCCGCGCCGGGGCCGGGGCCGGTCGCCGAGACCCGGGGGTCGGCGTAGCCGGAGGTGGCCCGGATCTGCGGGTACCGTTCGTGGACGGGCCGGTTGAGCCGGGGTTCGTCGCTGCCCGGGTGGTAGCCCTGCGGGTAGTGGCCTTCGGGAACGCTCATCACGCACCTCCACAAGCGAGTTGACGTCTCGTCAGTTCGTCCCGTGCGCGCCGGTCAGCGGCCGCTGCGGCGGGTGGCGCAGCCGGCGGCCTCGGCGAGGGCCGGGTTGCGGGCGGTCAGGCCGCGGCACAGGCCGGCCTCCTCGGCTTCGCCGGAGCGGGCGGTGCCGATCGCCCAGACCGCGCCCTGGGCGTCCTCGACCACCACCACCTTGGGCAGCGGGCGGGGCGGCGGTCCGCCGGTGACCTCGCCGGTGCGGGAGTCGAACTGCCCTTCGTGGCACGGGCAGTAGAGGTCGCCGTCACTGCCGTGGTCGCGCCGCCAGAGCACCCCGCAGGCCAGGTGGGTGCAGACCGTGGAGTAGCCGACCAGGGTGCCGTCGGGCAGCCGGATCGCCATCGCCCGGTCGTCCTCGCCGGGGTAGTCGAAGCTGACCGCCTCGCCGCGCTCGATCCGGTCGGCGACCTTCAGCGGGGCGGCGCTGCCGTCGCCGTGGCGGTGCAGCACGCCGGCCGAGACGACGGTGGAGCCGACCACCAGGCCGCCGGAGACGGTGGCGACGATCCGCAGGTAGTCGCGCCGGGTGGTCAGCGAGTCGGCGCTGATCCGTTCCTTGAGCGCGGCCCGTTCGGCCCGGTGGCCGTCCGGGTCCGCGGTGCCGTACGGCTCGGGGGAGTTGCCGGGGCCGGTCACGCCCTCGCTCCGTTCCCGGGCGCGGGGCGCCCGTTGACCTCGATCAGGTTGAGCGTCCCGCCGGGGACGGGGGTCTGCCGTTCGCCCGGCACCACCATGGCGACGCCGGTGGAGACCACGGTGTCGCCGAACGCGAACAGCGTGGAGACGTCCACGCCGGGCCGTTCGGCCTGGAGTTCCTCGACGGTGCCGTAGAACAGGGCGCCGGTGGGGCAGACGGTGGCGCACATCGGGGCCAGGCCGTAGGAGGTGCGGTCGTAGCAGAGGTTGCACTTCATCTGGAGCTTGGCCTCCAGGTCGATCTTGGGCACGCCGAACGGGCAGGCGTTGACGCAGTTCGCGCAGCCGATGCAGCGGGTCGGGTCGGCCTCCTGCACCACGCCGTCGGCGGTGATCAGGATCGCCTCGGCGGGGCAGACCTCGGCGCACGGCGCGACCGGGTCCTCGCAGTGCATGCAGACGGTGGGCAGCGAGGCGACGGTGTGGCCCTCGTCCGGGTAGTCCAGGTGGATCATCGACTTGCCGCGGTGCGAGTCGCACTCGCGGCAGGCCGACACGCAGGCCTGGCAGCCGATGCAGCGGCCCGGGTCGATGAAGATGGTGCGTCCCAGCATCCTCGGTCAGCCCCTCTCGGCGGTGCCGCGGCCCTGCGGCGAGGTCGGCGGCAGCGGGTCGGTGCGGGAGACCTGGGCCTCCGGGTAGGCCTCGCGGCCCGGCGGCACCGGCGGCGCGGGCACCGGGTCGATCTGCTCGGCCCGTTCGATCCGCACCGCGCACACCTTGTACTCGGGGATCTTCGAGCGCGGGTCGAGCGCGTCGACGGTCAGCGCGTTCGCGGCGACGGGGTACGGCCAGTGGTAGGGCACGAACACGTGGTCGGGGCGGATCGCCTCGGTCACCAGCGCGGGCAGCACCTCGCTGCCGCGCCGGGTCACCACCCGCACCGGCTCCCCGTTGCGGAAGCCGTGCGAGGGGTGCACCTCCACCCAGGGGCGGGGCGTCTGCTCGACCAGGCCGCCCAGGCGGCGGGTCTGGTTGCCGGACAGGAAGTGCGCGACGGTGCGCCCGGTGGTCAGCGTCATCGGGTACTCGTCGCTGTACGGGTCGGCCGGCGGGTGCCACTCCACCACCTGCATGTGCACCTTCTGGTCCGGGTGGGAGGTCTTGCCGCCCTCGAACAGCCGCGGCGTGCCCGGGTGGTCGAGGCTGGGGCAGGGCCAGGCGATGCCGCCGGTCTCCTCCAGCCGCTCGTAGGTGATGCCGTAGTAGTCGATGACGGTGCCGGCCGAGGCGCGGCGCAGTTCGTCGAAGACGTCCTTGGAGCCCTCGAAGGCGAACTTGCTTCCCTCGCCGAGGCGCCGGGCGATCTCGCACATCACCCAGGTGTCGGTGCGCACGCCCGGGGGCGGCTCCTGGGCCTTGTTGTGCTTGACCACCCGGGCCTCGGCGTTGGCCATCACGCCCTCGTCCTCGGCCCAGGTGGTGACGGGGAGGACCACGTGGGCGTTGGCGGCGGTCTCGGAGAGGAAGAAGTCGAGCTGGGCGTGGAACTCCAGCTTGTCGTAACCGTCCTTCACCACCGCGTAGTTGGGCAGCGAGACGAACGGGTTGTTGCAGACGCCGATCAGGCCGCGGATCTCGCCGCGCTGCATCTGCCAGACCATCTCCATCATCGAGGTTCCGGCCTGCGGGAGTTCGGACTCCTCGATGCCCCAGATCGCGGCGACCTGGCGGCGGTGCACCGGGTCGTTGATGGAGCGGCCGCCGGGCAGCAGGTCGGACTTCTGGCCGTGCTCGCGGCCGCCCTGGCCGTTGCCCTGGCCGGTGATGGTGCCGTAACCGGCGCCGGGGCGGCCCAGGTTGCCGGTCGCGGTGCACAGGTTGATCACGGTCAGGCAGTTCTCCACGCCCTGGGTGTGGTGCTCGATGCCGCGCGCGTGCCAGGCCATCGCCCGGTCCGCCGTCCCGAACACCCTTGCCACCTGGACGACTTGCTCCGCCGGGATGCCGCAGATCTCGGCGGCCCGGGCGGGCGGGTACGCCTTGACGGCGGCCCTGACCTCCTCCCAGCCGGTGGTGTGCTCGGCCAGGAACGCCTCGTCGGTCAGGCCCTCCTCGACGATGACGTGCAGCACCGCGTTGAAGAACGCCGAGTCCGTACCGGACTTGAGCGCGACGTGGATGTCGGCGGTGCGGGCGACGGCGGTCTCCCGCGGGTCGACCACGATCAGGGTGGCGCCGCGGTCCCGGGCGCCCCACACGTACTGGGTCATCACCGGGAAGCACTCGCCGACGTTCGACCCGGCGATCAGCAGGCACTGGGTCTGCAGGATGTCGGAGAACGGGTTGCCCGCCCGGTCGATGCCGAAGGCCAGCTTGTTGGCGCCCGCCGCGCTCACCATGCACAGCCGGCCGTTGTAGTCGACGTGCCGGGTCTTCAGCGCGACCCGGGCGAACTTGCCGACCAGGTACGTCTTCTCGGAGAACAGGCTGGCCCCGCCGAGCATCCCGAACGCGTCCCGGCCGCTCTCGCCCTGGATCCGCTGGATCTCGGCGACGGTGAAGTCCAGCGCCTCCTCCCAGCTCGCCTCCCGGAACGGCTCGTCGCGGCTGCGGCGCATCAGCGGCGCGGTCAGCCGGTCCGGGTGGTTGACCTGCTGGTAGGCGTTGACGCCCTTGGGGCACAGCCGCATCCGGTTGATGTCGTGGTTGCGCGGCTCGACGCCGAACACCTTGCCGCGGCCGTCCACCCGCAGGTACATCCCGCACTGCACGCCGCAGAAGCAGCAGTGCGTGGGGACGAGGGTCTGCTCGGTCTGGTCGGCCCGCCAGGCGGCGGCGGGCAGGCCGCCCGCGTCGCGGAAGTTGCGGGTCCCGAGCGGGGCGACGCTCGGGTCCAACGGGACGTGCTCGTGGCTCACTTGAACCCCCGCTTGACGTTCGACAGGTAGGCGTTGCCGCGCAGCACCCGCTTGCAACGGGGGCAGTACTCGGCCCACCCGTCGAAGCCCAGCTGCAGGTCGCGCATGGTGGCGCGCAGGTTGTCCACCGCCGCGACGGTGTCGATCGGCCGGCCGCAGCGCCGGCACCCCTGCAGTTCCTCGGCGTCCGAACCCCCGCGCCGGGCCGTGTACTTGAACAGCTGCATGCCGACCGCGGCCGGGCGCTGCACGATGTGGAAGAACTTGCCGAACGGCAGGTAGACCAGGGTCAGGACGACCGAGGCCATGTGCAGGATCGCCAGGAACTCGTAGCCGCCGCCGTGCAGGAACATCTCGGAGAAGGTCAGCAGCAGGCCGGTGACCGAGATGGTGACCAGGGCCAGCAGCGGCAGGAAGTCGTAGCCGAAGCGCTGTCCGGTGGTGGCGGCGCGGTCGCGCACCCGCCGCCACAGGAAGTAGCCGGCGCCGCCGATCACCAGCACGGCGGCCAGGTCCAGGCCGTGGTAGAGCGCCCAGCCGAGGAAGCTGCCGGAGTCGAAGCCGAACAGCTTGAAGCCCCACAGGCGCATCTCGTAGCCCGGGCCGGCCGCGCTGGAGGAGGTGAAGGTGAACCAGCCCCAGGTCAGCGGGAAGGTGATCGCGGCGGCCAGCAGGCAGCCCCAGAAGATGAGTTGGTGCGCGGCCCAGCGGGCGTGCGAACGGGCGCCGAGGAACTTCTGGAAGCCCAGGTAGGTGGCGATCATCCGGGGCAGCGCGGCGGGCGAACGCTTGAGGTTCTCCCAGGACAGCGCGGCCTTCCAGCCCGCCACGAACAGCCGGCGGGCGGCGGGCGCGGACACCCACACCACGTAGCGGTAGACCACGCCGAAGGTGAGGAACACCGACGCCACCGCGTACGGCACCAGCGCCGAGTCGAAGTCCCGCAGGCCCCGGCTGCCCAGCACGATCGCCACCACCAGCAGCGCACTGGCCGCGGCGGCGACCACCGAGGCGCGCACCACCGTCGCCGAGCCGGGCGACGGCTCGACCGCCTCCGCGCCTCCCCCGCCCGGCCCGTCCCCGACCGGGCCGCCCCCGGTCGGTCTGCCCTCCGCGGGCGGCGCTGTCCCGGCCACGCGCACTCTCCTCAGCGTTCGACGACCCACTCGACCTGACGTTCTCTCCGCCGGACGCTAGCGATCACCCCCGCCCGGAGCCCGCCGTCTGCACCGTCGGCGGCGCGTCGCTGCGCCGGACGGGTGAGCGGGCGGCGCGGCTGCCCCGGCGGGGGGACCAGCCGTGGTGGGCGGCAGGGCCCTCTCCGGAAGGGCTGGCCTGACGGGACATCAGCCATTAGGGTAGGTCTTCATGTTGAAGGACGTACACAATTCCGGGCCGGTCGAGGACACCGACGGCCACCTCTACGACCCCGGCGTGCGCGCCGCCATGAGCGCGTTCGACCCCGACGGAGACACGCTCGCCCTGGAGGCCGCAGCCGCGGTCCGCTCCGCCTCGCAGGCCGTCGACCGGCTCCGCTCGCACGGCGCGGGCGGACGCGGCCTCAGCTCCGGGGCGCTCGACGTGCTCGCCCGGCTCGCCGGCGCCGACCCGGCGGGCCTGAGCATCGGCGAACTCGCCCGCGCGGGCGGCGTCAGCTCGCGCAACGTGACCGGCCTGGTCGACACCCTGGAGGGCGAGGGCCTGGCCCGCCGCGTCCCCGACCCCGACGACCGGCGCTCGGTGCGCGCCACCATCACCCCCGCGGGCCGCGACTGGCTCGACGACTTCCGCGTCCCCACCCGGCGCGCGATGGCCGCGGTCTTCCGCGGCTTCACCCCCGGGGAGCTGGCCGCCTTCCGGCACCTGTGCCTGCGCGTGGTCGCCAACCAGCAGCAACTGGAGCAGCACCTGGGCCGCGGCGGACGCTGACCGGCCGCCCGCGCCGCCCGCGCCGTCCCTCGGCCGGAGTTCCTGCACGAGCGCGCGCACGGGCACTTCCCGCTGGCGGCCGGTCAGCGCCTCCCGACCGGCCCCGTCAGTCCTCCCCCGCCAGGGCGTCGACGGCGGCGCGGACGACGCCCGGGTGGGCCAGCAGGTCGGTGCTGTCGGCCCACTGGTCGACGGCGCCGATCAGCGGGCGGTCGCGCAACTGCGGTTCGGTGACGGTGCGTTGCAGGGCGCGGGCGAAGCGGTCGGCATGCAGGACCGGGTACGGGCGGCTGTGGTAGCGGCGGCGGGCCGGGTCGAGCGGCTCGGTCAGCCCGAGCGCGTTGTGCGCGCGGGCCGCGGCCTCGTACGCCTCGGCCAGGTGGCGGGCTTTCGCGGCCGGGTCGGGGGCGGCGAGGGCGGCGCGCAGGGCCGGGGCGAGGGCGGGGCCGGTGTCGAGGCGGGCGAAGGCGCTGCCGAGCCACTTGCCGTACGGGGCGTAGCGGCGGCCCATCAGGAGGGCGAGCCGCATCAGGTCGCGGACCAGGCGGGCGGTGGTCACGGCGGCGCCGAGGTCGTCGCCCGTCTCGGCGCAGCGGCCGACGAACGCCTCCTCCTGGGCGATCCGCTGTCACTGGCAGGCCAGCAGGTGGCGCCACACCTGGTCGGGGTACCAGCGCAGGCGGGCGCGGGCGGCGGTGAGCGTGCCGGGGCCGTCGTGGAGGACGGCGCCGCCGGTGAACTCGGCGAGCCGCTGCTGCGGGAGGGCCAGCCAGTCGGTGGCGGACGGTTCGGCGGCGGCCCAGGCGGCGGCGGGCGGGCCGAGGCGCTCGGCGAGCCAGCCGGGCAGGTCGTGGACGGTGACCCGGTGGTCGACCGGGCCGTCGGCGGGGGCCAGGTGGCTGACCGGGTCGTCCGGGTCGCCGCTGCCGCGGTAGTGGGTGGACCAGCCGCGGATCCGGCCGGGGAGGCGTTCGGCGAGCAGCCGGTGCAGGGCGGGGCCGTGCCGGCGGGCGTCGTCCGGGGCGAGGAAGAGCTGCAGGCGCGGGCCCCAGTCGTGGTCGGTGGAGCGCGCGCTGTCGAGGCCGAGCACCTCGGAGCCGGGGCCGATCCGGGCCGCGGCGTACGGCAGGCCCGGGTGGGTGTCCGCCAGGATCGGCCGGACCGCCTCCTCATACAGGGCCCGGGCGAGGTCCAGCCCGGGGACGAAGGGCGGGTCCGGCGGGGCGGGTGCGGTCATGCGGCCCACTGTGGCGGAGCGGGTCGGGCGGGGTCCACCGCTTATCCCCGCGGCGGGGCGGGGCCGCCCGTTCAGCCGACGGGGGCCGGGCGTTCGCGGGCGGGGGCGGTGCGCTGCGGGAGGCGGACGGCGGGGGCGGTGGCCTGCTGCGGGCGGGCCGGCGGGCGCGGTTCCTCGGGGTGGCGGCGGATCGGCAGGGCGAGCAGCAGGCCGAGGGTGGCCAGGACGTACGCGCTGCCGCCGAACAGGGTGCCGAGGTCGCGGCCGTCGGGGCGCCAGAGCCACACCATGCCGCTGGAGAGCACGAGTTGGAGCAGCCAGCAGAGGGTGAGCAGGGTGCGGCGGCGCCGGGTGCGGTCCAGTGCGGCGTCGGCGAGGACGACCAGGGCGGGCAGCATCCACACCAGGTGGTGCACCCAGGTGATCGGGCTGACCAGGCAGCAGGCGATGCCGGTGAGGCTGTACGCGGCGAGGCTGTCGCGGGCCGCTTCGGCCCGGTGCAGGCGGTACGCCCAGAGCGCGAGGACGGCCAGCGAGGCGGCCACCCACAGGGCGCGGCCGGGGAGTTGGGGGCCGAGCCGGGCGATCAGGCCCTGCAGGGACTGGTTGGACATGTTGGCGAAGCCGCCGACCCGGTCGGTGTCCCAGAGGGTGACGGTCCAGAACTGGCGGGAGACCTCCGGGCCGGCCAGGAAGCCCGCCCCGGTGGCGCCGAGCGCGGTGGCGGTGGCCGTCGCGGCGGCCCGCCACCGGCGGGTCAGCAGCAGGTGGACGATGAACAGCGCCGGGGTCAGCTTGATCGCGGCGGCCAGTCCGGTGCCCACCCCGGCAAGCAACTGCCATTTCCTGCTGGTGAATTGACGGCTCGTCAGCTCACGGTCGGCGAACACCAGGGCGACCAGCAGCAGGTTGACCTGGCCGAAGCTGAAGGTGTCGCGGACGGGGTTGCTCAGGCCGCACAGGCAGGCCGCGAGGCCGAACGCGTACCAGCGGCACCAGCCCCGGCGGCGGGCGATCGGGTCGACGATCCAGTACAGCAGCAGCGCGGTGGCGACGGCGGACAGCGCGACCCCGACCGCGATCGCCGGGTGCCAGCCGAGCAGCCGCATCGGCAGCATGCAGACGGCCGCGAACGGCGGGTAGGTGAACCCGTACGGGGTGCCGGGCCGGACGTAGTCGTAGAGCTGCCCGGTCGCGGCCCAGTGCCGCACCGTGCCGTAGTACACGCCGGCGTCGAACCAGCCCCGGTGGCCCGGGATGAACGCCAGGATCAAGGTGGTGGCCAGGACGGCGACGGCGAGCACCGCAGTCCTGGCGGTGGTGGTGCCGCGGGTCAGCACGCCGGCTGCCTTTCCTGGAAGGTGAGTTGACGCTCCGTCAGCATGACCGCGGCCGCCCCGAGGACGAGGCCGCCGGCCGCCAGCACCAACTCGGCGGAGTCCGGCTCGAATCCGTCCGGCATGACGGCGAACGCCAGTGCCGCGCAGGCGAGTTCCACCGCCCGGCGGGCACCGGCGGTCCGGGCCGCGAGCGCGGCCGGGACGGCGCACCACAGCGCGTACCAGGGCCGGAAGGCCGGTCCGAGCGCGACCACCGCCCCGAACGCGAGCGCCAGGGCCGCCACCGGCCCGCTCCCCCGCCGCGCCACCCGCACCGCCAGTAGGACGACCGCCGCCACCGCCACCGCCGCCCCGAGCAGCCGGGCGCCCGCGACCGGCCCCTCCGGCGCGATGCCCGCCAGCGCGGCGGCCAGCCGGCCCAGCCCGCTGCTCGGCGACCAACTGCTCGCGGTGGCCGGGGTCGTGAGCGCGGAGACCCAGCCGTAGCCGGTCCCGGCCACGGCGGTGACGGCGGCCGTGGTGCCGGCGGCGACCGCCAGGACCGCGGCGGCGCAGCGCAGCCGGTGGCCGCGGTCGGGGGCCGCGCCCGGACGGGGCGCAGCGGCCCGACCGGGCCCGGCGCGGAAGACGCGGAAGGCGCGGGTCGGGGTTCCGGCCCACCGGGTCCCGACCGCAGCCGGGTGGGGGCCGCGGCGGAGCGCGGTGGTCGGACGGGGCGGGCCGTCCGGGGGCGGGACGGCGGTGGCGAGCCACCAGGCGGCGGGGAGGGCGAGGGCGGCGGGGGCCTTGGTCAGGGCCGCCAGGGTGATCAGGGCGGCGGCCGGCAGGGGCCGGCGGCGGGTGGCGGCGAGCAGGCCGGCGAGCATCAGGGCGAGCGGGACGGCGTCATTGTGGGCCCCTGCGACCAGGTGCAGCAGGACCAGCGGGTTGAGCGCGCCCAGCCGCAGCGCGGTCGCCGGGTCGGTGCCCAGGGCGCGGGCGAGGGCCGGGAGCAGGGCGGCCAGGGCGGCGACGGCCAGGACGGCGGTCAGCCGCAGCAGCAGGACCCCGGCGTACGGGTGGTCGGCGAGCGGGGCGGCGGCCCGGGCCAGCAGCAGGAAGGCGGGCCCGTAGGGGGCCGGGGTGTGCTGCCAGACCTGGGGTATCTGCTGGGCGATCGGGCCGCCGAGCGCGGCGGGCCCGTCCGCGTAGACGTCGAACCCGCCCGCCAGCATGGCCCCTTGGGCGAGGTAGCTGTAGGCGTCGCGGCTGAACAGCGGCGGCAGGAGCAGCAGCGGGGCGGCCCACCAGGCCAGGGTGGCCGTCAGCCAACGGGTGCGGGCGGCGGAACGGCCGGCCGCGGGAAGGCCGTTGCCGGACGGCGCGCCGGCGGACAGGGCTTCGGCAGGTAGGGCGTTGGCGGGCAGGGCTTCGGCGGGCAGGGCGTTGGCGGGCAGCGCGTCGGCAGGTGGGGCGCCGGCGGAGCGGCCGAGCAGGAGCCAGGCGGCGGTGAGGACGGTCAGGCCCGCGAAGACCAGGACGGTGCCCGCGCCGCCGGAGGCGCGCAGGGTGGGGCCGGTCGCGGCGGCGGGCAGAGCGCCGGAGGTGAGTGCGCCGGCCGCGAGGGCGAGCGAGCCCAGCAGTCCGAGCCACCGGTACCGGCTCGGGTAGGCGTTCGCGCCCGTGTTCGGCATGTCGGGAACGCTGGCAGAGCGCCGTGGCCCCCGGGGGAAGAGTCGGCGTCCGGCGGGTGGCCGCGGGGCGTCCGGCTCATGCTGTCCGCAGGCCGGGGCGGGTGCGGGGGTCAGGGCGCCCCGGAGGGGCCGTACCTGGCATTCAGCATGTGCACATCTGGTCTCCCTCGGCCGTCCACCTCAGTGCCAGGCGGGTCGGGGAGACATACGGGAGCCGCCCGCGGCCGGTACCGCCCGACCGGTGGTCCGGGTGCGAGCGCCCGTGTCGTTGCGTGTCGTCCCGTGCCGTCCGTCGCCACCCTATCGCGCCCCGAGATCCCGGAGAGTCCCGCCATGACCACCGCCCCCGCCCGTCCCGGACAGCTCCCCGCCGCCGCCCCGGCCGCCGCCCGGCTCGCCCCGAGCCGGCTCCCGGAGCCCCAACAGCCCTCGTACCAGCTGGTGTTCGCCCGCACCGCGGAGGACGTGCGGGCCGCCCAGCGGCTGCGCCACCAGGTGTTCGCGGACGAGATGGGCGCGGTGCTCGACTCGCCGCTGCCCGGCCTGGACGCCGACCCGTTCGACGAGTTCTGCGACCACCTGCTGGTGCGCGAGCAGCCCACCGGCGAGGTGGTCGGCACCTACCGGCTGCTGCGGCCCGAACAGGCGCGCCGCGCGGGCCGGTTGTACTCCGACACCGAGTTCGACCTGGCCCGGCTGGGCGGGCTGCGGGACGGCATGGTGGAGGTCGGGCGGTCCTGCATCGCCGCGGCGCACCGCGGCAACGGCGCGGTGATCAACCTGATGTGGGGCGGCATCGCCCGCTACATGACCGCCACCGGCAACGCCTGGCTGGCCGGCTGCTGCTCGATCCCGCTGGCCGACGGCGGCGCGACCGCCGCCGGGGTGTGGGACGCCGTCTCCGCCAAGCACCTGGCCCCGCAGCAGTACCGGGTCGCCCCGCTGCGCCCGTGGTCGGCCGAGGGCGTGGCCCGGGCGGGCCGCACCCCGGTCCCCGCCCTGCTGCGCGGCTACCTGCGGCTGGGCGCCTGGGTGTGCGGCGAGCCCGCGTACGACCCGGACTTCAACGTGGCCGACCTGTACGTGCTGCTGTCGCTGGAGCGCACCGACCCGCGCTACCTGCGGCACTTCCTGGCCGCGGCGGCGGACCTGCCGCTCTCCGCGATCACCGGCGGGGACACCCGTCCCGCCGCCGACCCGGTTGCCGGCGACGGCACTTCGCGCGGAACGGCGACGGCGGCATGAGCGCCTGGCTGCCGACCGCGCCGTGCACGCCCGGCGACTGCGTGACGGTCGCCGGGCCCCGCGCGGGGGTGGCGCACCGGGTGCTGCGGCTGGCCGGGTGCCTGGCGGTGCTGGTCGCCGGGGTGCTGGTGGCGCCGCTGGTGCGCGCGCTGGCCTGGCTGCCGGCGGAGCGGCTGGTGCGCTGGTGGTCGCGGCTGCTGCTGGCCTCGCTGGGCGTGCGGGTGCGGCCGATCGCCGCGCCGGGCCGGCAGGCCGGCGGGTCGCTGCTGGTGTCCAACCACGTCTCGTGGCTGGACGTCCTGCTGGTCGCGGCCGTCCGGCCGGGCCGGATGCTGGCCAAGACCGAGGTCGGCCGCTGGCCGGTGCTCGGCCCGCTGACCTCCTGGGGCGGCACCATCTTCATCGACCGGGACCGGCTGCGGGCACTGCCCGGCACGGTCGAGGAGATCGCCGCGGCGCTGCGCCGCGGCGAGCGGGTGGTGGTCTTCCCGGAGGGCAGCACCTGGTGCGGACGCGGCGGCGGCCGGTTCCGCCCGGCGCTGTTCGAGGCGGCGGTGCGGGCCGACGTGCCGGTGCAGCCGCTGACGCTGCGCTACCGCACCGCGGACGGGCGGCCGAGCACGGCGCCGGCGTTCGTCGGCGAGGACGGGCTGCTGGCCTCGATGTGGCGGGTGGTGTCGGTGCGCGGCCTGACCGCGGAGGTCGAGTTCCTGCCGCAGCTGCCGCCCGCGCTGTTCCCCGGCCGCCGCCAGCTCGCGGCGGCCGCCCAGCGGGTGGTCGACCGGCGCCGCCTCCCGGACGGCGCCCCGTCCGACGCCCCCGGCTGCGCGGCCTGCGCCCACCCCGTCGAACGTCCGGTCCGCAGCCCGGAGGCGCCCGGGCCACGGACCGGCACGGGGGTCGCGGCGGGCGTGGCGGCGGAGGCCGGACGGTAACCGGGCAGGTCGGGGGGCGGCTCGGGCGGTTCGTGTGCCCGCGGTGCCCGAACGGTGGCCGGGACGGAACGGCGGGGTGTCTCCCGTATGATCGGGCGAGTTCGGAAAAGGGCGAGGAGGTGCTCGATGCAGGTGGACGAAGAGGCCGTCGGCGCTGTGCTGAACCGGCTGCGCCGGGCACAGGGCCAGCTGAACGGCGTGATCGCGATGATCGAAGCAGGCCGCGACTGCAAGGACGTGGTCACGCAACTCGCCGCCGTCTCGCGCGCGTTGGACCGCGCCGGGTTCAAGATCCTGGCGAGCGGGATGCGGCAGTGCCTGGCCGAGGCCGAGGAGGGCGCCGCGCCGATGAGCGAGGCGGAGCTCGAGAAGATGTTCCTGACCCTGGCCTGACCGGTCTGACCGGTCTGACCGGCTTGCCCAGCCGTCCGCCCGGCTGCCTGTGCACGCTGCTGTCGTGCTGCTCTGCGGCCTCTCGTGGCAGCGCGCTCCTCCGGGCAGCGCGTTCTCCGCCGTACGCCGCCCCGTGACGCACCGCGCCGGAGCGCGCGGTGCGTCGTCGTTGTCGTCGTTGCCGTCGTCGTCGTACGGTCGTCGGCTCAGGCCAGGGCCAGGAAGAGCTTCTCCAGTTCGGCCTCGCTCATCGGGGCGGTGCCTTCCTCGGCCTCGGCCATGCACTGGCGCATGCCGCTGGCCACGATCTTGAACCCGGCACGGTCCAGGGCCCGGGACACGGCGGCGAGCTGGGTCACCACGTCCTTGCAGTCGCGGCCGGCCTCGATCATCGCGATTACGCCGGCCAGCTGGCCCTGTGCCCGGCGCAGCCGGTTCAGTACCGCGCCGACGGCCTCGTCGCCCACCTGCATCGGGTCTCCTCCTCGTGCTCGGCGGGCGGCCTCCGCCGCCCACCCCTGTGTTCCGTGCCGCGTATCAGCCTGTCCTGGTACACCGTGGCACGCGTCGTGACGTTCTGCTCATACCCCCACCCGTATCAACCCGTCCGGCGGACGGCGCATTCCCCCGCCCGCCGGACGTCCCCGCTCCGCTGCTGCCCTGCCGGTCGGCCGGTTCAGGCCGCGGCGGCCCAGGCGCCGTAGCCGCCGAGCAGGTCGGAGGTCTGCGGGTGGCCGTGGTGGCGCAGCAGGCTGGCCGCGATGGAGGAGCGGTGGCCGCCGGCGCAGTGCACCACGACGGCGCGGTCCTGCGGTATCTCGCCGAGGCGGTGCGGGAGTTCGGCCAGCGGGAGGTGGACGGAGCCGGGGATGCTGCCCTCGGCGCGCTCGCCCTCGCCGCGGACGTCGACGACCAGCGGCGGTTCGGCGCCGGCGAGTTCGGTGCGCAGGTCGGCGACGGTGCGGCGGGGGGCCTGGCGCATCTGCTCGGGTACGGTGCGGAAGGCGGTCTCGGGGTCGGCGAGGTACCCGGCGACGCGGTCGAAGCCGATCCGGGCGAGCCGGGTGACGGTCTCCTGCTCGCGGCCCTCGGGGGCGATCACCAGCAGCGGCCAGGCCGGGTCGAGGACGGTGCCGGACTGCTCGGCGAAGCGCCCGTCGGCGGGGACGTTGACGGCTCCGGCGAGGTGTCCGGCGGCGAACTCCAGCGGGTCGCGGGCGTCGACCACGACGACGCCGTCGGCGCGCCGGGCGAGGAAGGCGTCGGCGTCCAGCGGGACGGCGAGGGCGGCGGCGTCGAACAGTTCGCGGTCGCGGCGGTTGAGGTCGGCGTCGTAGCCGAAGTAGCCGGGGGCGGTGGGCTGTCCGGCGGTGACGATGCCCACGAACTCGTCCTCGGTCATCGGCGCGCAGGCGTAGTTGGTGGCACGCTGCTGCCCGATGGTGGACTGCCGCTCGGTGGACAGGTTCTTGCCGCAGGCCGAGCCGGCGCCGTGCGCGGGGAAGACCCGGACCTCGTCGGGCAGCGCCATCAGCTTGTGCTGGACGCTGTCGTAGAGCATCCGGCCGAGCCGGTCGGCGGTGACGCCCGCGGAGGCCAGCAGGTCGGGGCGGCCGACGTCGCCGACGAACAGCGCATCGCCGGTGAGCACCCCATACGGGACGGGGTCGGCGGCCCGCTCGCGGACCAGGACGCTGATCGACTCGGGGGTGTGGCCCGGCGTCTCCATGATCTCCAGGACGACCTCGCCGAGGCTGATCCGCTCGCCCTCGGCGAGCTTGCGGATCGGGTACTCGGTCTCGGCGCGCCGCCCGTAGCCGATCCAGGCGCCGGTGCGGGCGGCGAGTTCGAGGTGGCCGGAGAGGAAGTCGGCGTGGAAGTGGGTGTTGATGACGCCCTCGACCGTGAAGCCGCGGGCCTCGGCCTCCGCGAGGTACTCGTCCACGTCCCGGCGCGGGTCGACCACCACGGCGCGGCCGGTGGTCTCGTCCGCGATCAGGTACGAGGCCTGGGAGAGGCAGTCGAGGTAGTACTGGGCGAAGAACACGAGGGTCCTCTTCTCTGCATCGGGCGGGCGCCGGGCACGGCCCGGTCGGTTTCGATACCCCCATGGGTATTATTGCAGGCAGTTCACTGCCAGGAGGGCCGACCGGTTGATACCGGCGGGGGGATATGCTCGACACCAACGATATACCCCCGCCGGTATCTTCCCGGAGGACGGCCCCGCCGCCCGGAGAGCCGCCGGAACCCTCACGTACCGCCCCGCCACCCCTGGAGGACACCGTGGCCTGGACCCCCAAGCCGCCCGCGCCCGCACAGATCGACCCCGCCGCGGCGCACCGCCTGGCCACCACCGGCGAGGCGCTGCTGCTCGACGTCCGCGAGCCCGAGGAGCACGCCGAGGTGCACGCGCCCGGCTCGCTCCTCGTCCCGCTCGGCGCCCTCGGCGCCCTCGACGAGGGCAGCGCCGGCGGCGGCGCTGGTGACGGTGGCGGTGGCGGTGGCCTGGGTGCTGTGCGGGCCGCGGCCGGTGGGCGGCTGGTGCTGGCGGTGTGCCGGTCCGGCGCCCGCTCGCAGACGGCCACCGAGCTGCTGAACGCGCACGGGGTGCCGACGGTGAACGTGGTCGGCGGGATGCGCGCCTGGCTCCGGGACGGGCTGCCCGCGCACCGGAACGACCTGCCCGCACACCGGGACGCGTGTCACTGCGGCGGCGCGATATGAGCAGCGTCGTCCTGCTGGCGCTGGTCGCCGGCGCGGTGGTCGGCCTGGCGCTGGGCGGACTCGGTGGCGGCGGCAGCATGCTGGCCGTCCCCGCGCTGATCTACCTGATCGGGCTGACGCCCGGCACCGCGACCACCGCCAGCCTGCTGATCGTCGCCGTGACCTCGCTCACCGGCCTGCTCGCCCACGCCCGGGCCGGACGCGTCCGCTGGCGCGAAGGACTGCTGTTCGGCGCAGCCGGACTCCCGCTCGCCGCCCTCGGCGGCGCCCTCTCCCGCCACCTGCCCGGCCCGGCCCTGACCGCCGCGTTCGCCCTGCTGGCCGGCCTGGCCGCCTGGCGGATGCTGGCGGGCGGACGACGGACGGACGCCGCCCCCAGCGCGGACGGCGGCGGAGGTGGCGGCGGCGCGGATGGCGGCCCGGAGCCGATACAGCTACGGCACCCCGCTTACGGATCGGCAGCGGTCGAGAGGCCCGGATCCGGGCCCGCGCGCGTTTCCGTTCCGACGCCCGCTCCTGCTCCTGCTCCCAGCGGCGCGGTTGTCACCGCCTCGGCAGTGACGATGACAGTGACGGCGGCGACGGCAACCGCGTCCGTCTCCGCGGAGATGGTCCCTGCAGGGATGAACTCCGAACCGTGCCCCCTCCCGGAGCCTCTCGGCCCGGCGGCCCCGCTCCCGGCCCCCGCCCGGGTTCCGGCTTCGGCGCGGCGCTCTGCGCTGGCGGGGGCGGGGCTGGGGGCGGCGACCGGGGTACTGGGTGTCGGTGGCGGGTTCCTCGCGGTGCCCGCGCTGGTGTCCTTCCTGGCGTTCCCGATGGCCGAGGCGATCGGGACCAGCCTGCTGGTGATCACCCTCAACTCGCTGGCGGCGCTGCTGCCCCGGCTCGGCGGGGCCGCCGAGATCCCGTGGTCGACGGTCGGACCGTTCGCGGCCGCCGCGATCCTCGGCGCCTGGGACGGCAAGCGGCTCGCCGCCAAGCTGTCCGGCCGCACGCTGCAGCGGCTGTTCGCCGGTGCGCTGCTCGCCGTCGCCGCCCTGATGCTGGTGGACGCCATGCTCTGACCCCCGCCCCGTGCGCGTCCCCTCCGCTCCCCCACCAGCGCCCGCCGCGCGGAGACCTCCCCCGATTTTCCCTTCCCGTTTCCCCCTTTCCCCCTCCCCCGGCCGTCCGTACGCGCCGGGTCCCCCCCGAAAGGTTCACCCGCTCCGATGACCACCCCCCTGACCGTCGACCAGCTCCAGCCCCGCCTGCACCAGCTGATCGTCATCGACGTCCGTTCGCCCGGCGAGTTCGCCGGCGGCCACATCCCCGGCGCCCACAACGTGCCGCTCGACCAGCTGTCGCAGGCCCTACCCGCGCTGCGGGCCGCCGCCGAGCGCGGCGAGCTGGCCATCACCTGCGCGTCCGGCGCCCGTGCGCTGAACGCCTGCGAGCAGTTGGCGGCGGCCGGTGTGCGGGCGCTGCTCGTCGACGGCGGCACCGCTGCCTGGACGGCCAACGGCGGGGCGCTGAACCGGGTGCCGGGCCAGAAGATCCGCTGGGCGATGGACCGGCAGGTCCGGCTGGTGGCCGGTTCGCTGGTGCTGGCGGGTGTCGTCGTCGACCTCGCCGTCCCGGGCGTGCGCTGGGTGTCGGCCGCGGTCGGCGGCGGCCTGCTGTTCTCGGCCGTCAGCAACACCTGCGCGATGGGCTCGCTGCTGGGCAAGCTCCCGTACAACCGCCCGCGCAACTCCGGTGCCGCGCTCGACGCGACGCTCACCGCGCTGCGCGACGGCGGCAAGTAACACGCACGAACTGACGCCTCGTCAGTCGATTTTCCGCCTCGGCGGGTTCGGCCCCCGGCGCCCTCTCCCCTGGTCGGGAGGGCACCGGGGGCCTTCTCATGACCGCGCACGTCCCCGCGCACGTCCCCACCCACGCCCCGCGCATGCCCCGCGCACACCCCGCCATCGCCCCCGCGGGCTCCGACTCGGCGTTGCCGAACGGGTGTTCAGCGCCCGGCGGCCTCGCCCTGGGGGGCGGGTGCGGACGTGGCCGTGGTGGCGGTCGGGGTGCAGGAAGCGGCGGGGGCGGCGGTGTTGTAGTGGCTGGCCAGCCAGAAGCCGACCAGCAGGCCCGCCACGCCGAGTGTCTTGTGGCGGTTGCGCTTCCACCACGAGGGCGTGCCGGCTGCCATGAAACGCAGTTGGGTGAAGTCCGGATGCTCGCTGGGCGGTGCGTCCTTGAACATTCCCATCGCGGATGATCCTCCTCTCGCGTCGGGGAGTTCATGACCATACGCCCGGTTCCGCCCTGACCGCAGGCAATTAATCCCGATTCACGGGTCTGCGCGCGCCCCCGCGCGCCCCCCTTCCGCGCCCCCGCGTGCTCTCACCAGTGCGCGGGGCGGGCCAGCACGGTGCCGAGGAGGGTGGTGGAATCGCCCTTGGCGGCGTTGAGTTGGGCCTGGGTGAGGAACAGCGCCCCGGTCAGGTCGGCGCCCCGCAGGTCGGCGTCGCGCAGGTCCGCGCCGATCAGGTCGGCGCCGCGCAGGTCGGCGCCGGAGAGGTCGGCCGCGATCAGGTAGGCGCCGCGCAGGTTGGCCCCGCGCAGGTCCGCACCGCGCAGGCGGGCCCCGATCAGGTCGGCTCCCCGGTGGTTGCGCTTCTTCCCGGGCAGCGCGTTCCTGGTCAACTCGCTGGCCTTGAGCAGGAGTTCGCTGGTCTCGGCGCGGATCGCGGGCACGTCGGCGGCGAGCAGCGCGGCGGCGTCCCGGCGGGTCAGCTGTTCGATCCCGTCCAGCGCCCGGCGGAGTTCGGCGTGCACCGGCCTGGCCTTCGGCAGCTCCAGTGCTTCGGCCAAGTACCAGAGCAGTTCGTGGAGTTGGCGCATCACCGGGAAGGTCTCGAACATCTGCCGGGCGGTCTCCCGGTCCTCGCGCCAGCTGCGCCCCTCGAAGGTGTGCTGGGAGACCTTCTGCCCGGCGCCGAAGCAGTCGAACACCGTGCAACCCTGGTAGCCGCGTTCGCGCAGCGCGGGGTGGATCCCGCAGCGGTAGTCGGCCTGGAGGTTGCGGCAGGGCGTGCCCGCACTCTTGTTCGCCGCGAAGTCCGCGGACTTGGCGAAGGGCAGGGCGACGCAGCACAGCCCGAAGCAGGCGGAGCAGTCGGCGAGCAGGTCGAGTCGACGGCCGGTCGGGACGGGGTGCTGCTGGTCGGTCACGGTGCGGGTTCTCCTGCGGCGGGGGCGGGTCGATCGGTCCATTCTCTCCCGGACCGCCCCCGCCCGGTCCCCCGGCCACCTGCTGACCCGTCCACTCGCCCGCCCGCCTATCCGCCTACCGCCCGCCCGTCCGTCCGTCCGGCACCGGTCCGGTCGGCGGCGAGGCAAAGCTTGGCAAAAACCTCGCTCCGACCGGTGTACGCACCGTGTCGGGTTCGGGTCCGGGCGGGTTGGCCGAGTATGGTGCGGTCCCCGGGTGCGGATCATCCGGGAGACGGACACCGAGCTGTGCGGTACGGCGACGCGCCGGGCCCGTCGACGGCTCCACGGGGGACGTGGTGAGGGAGGAGTCACGGGTGCGGCCCGAATCGGCGGGCGACAGCTCGACGGATTCGCTGCTCACGGCTGTCTCCGCGGCCCTGCGGGTGGACCGCGACGCGCTGGCCGACGCCCTGCTCGGCCAGTTGCCCGTCGCGGTCGCGGTGCTCGACGCCGACCTGCGCTGGCGCTACCTGAACCCGCCGTTCCGGCAGGTCACCGGCGTGTCGCCGACGGCCGTGCTGGGGCGGGCCGCCGCGGATCCGGACCCGGCCGTCCCGCACGTCCTGGCCGACGGGCGGCCGCGCTCCGGGACGTTCGCCGGGCGGGCCGCCGACTTCCGCCGGCTGGAGGTCGCCGGCGCGCCGACCGGGGTGCTGGTCGTGCTGCCCGGCGGCGCCGACACCCACCGGGCCGAACTCGAACGCACCCGGGCCCGGTTCGCCCTGCTGGAGGCCGGTTCGGAGCGGATCGGCACCACCCTCGACCCGGACACCACCTGCGCGGAACTCGCCGCGTTCGCCGTCCCCGACTTCGCCGCCCTCGCCCTCGTCGACGTCCTGCCGCTCGACACGCCCGACACCGCCGCACACCCCGCCCCCGGCACCGACCGGGAGCGGGACCGGCCGCGGCTGCGCTGGCGGCGAGCCGCCGTGGCCCGCGAGCAGGCCCCGCCCGGCGCCGCGCCGTCGTCCGCCGTCCCACCGCCCGCACCTGCCGCCGGGACGGTGCGCCACCGCCCCGGCTCGGTGGCCGCCCGGGCGCTCGCCGAGGGCCGCCCGGTGGTCGCCAACCTGGTGTCCGCCGACGAGCTGGCGGCGCTGCTCCCGGACGAGGCCGCGCTGTCCGCGGGCCGCGGCGCCGGGGTGGACTGCCTGCTCGCCGTCCCGCTGACCGCCCGCGGCCGTCCGATCGGCGTGCTCACCCTGGCGCGGGCGCACGGCAGTTCGCTCGGGTTCACCGCCGAGGACACCGAGCTGCTCGCCGCGATCGCCGGGCGCGCCGCGCTCACCCTCGACCACGCCCGGCGCTACGCCCGCTCGCAGAACACCGCCCTGGAGCTCCAGCGGGCCCTGCTCGCCGAACCCGGCAGCCCGCACCCCAACCTCGAACTCGCCTCCCGCTACCTGCCGTCCGGGATCACCTCGGTGGTCGGCGGCGACTGGTACGAGACGGTGCGGCTGCCGTTCGGCCGGACGCTGCTCGCCATGGGCGACGTGATGGGGCACGGCGTCGAGGCCGCCGTCGACATGAGCAACTACCGCTCCACGCTGCGCTACGTCGCCGCCATGGACCTGCCGCCGCACCGGATCCTGCGCCAGCTGGACGCGCTGATCGCCGAGCAGGAGAACGCCCGCCCCGCGACCTGCGTCCTGGCCCTCGCCGACCCGGCCCGGGCCCGCTGGACCCTCGCCAGTGCCGGGCACCTGCCGCCCGCGCTGCTCACCTCGCACACCACCGAACTGGTCGAGGTCCCGACCGGCCCCCCGCTGGGCACCGGCGTCGGCGGCTACGAGCAGACCGTGACAGAGCTGCGCGCCGACCACGCCCTGCTGCTGTACACCGACGGCCTGGTCGAACGGCGCGGCGAGGACATCGACGTCTCGCTCGCCCGCCTCTCCGCGCTCCGGCTCCCCGCCGACGGCCCGCTCGACTCCCTGCTGGACGGCACCCTCGCCGCACTGGCCCCGGAGGACGCCGAGGACGACATCGCCCTGCTCGCGGCCCGGGTCCGCCACCGGCCGTCCTGACCGGCGATCGCCTCCGACCCGAACTGATGATCCGTCAACTTCCTCTCCATCCACCCGACTTGGAACCGATGCCAGCGGCTTTGCGGGTCGTTCGCCGCCAGGTTCCAGCCCGGGCCGGCCTTCCCCCCGGCACACCCGCCAGGGCACGCACCCGCACCCTGACCGGAGTCACCGAACGCCTGCGGCTCCGAACGCGTCGGCGATCGGCGCGACGAGCGAGGCGAAGCGCTGGGCGCCCGCGTTGCCGATCGGGGCCCACAACCTGGCCCGCCGCCGGTCGGCGCACCGCAACCCCGACCGGAACGGCGCCGAGGAACACCGCAAGCTGGAAGAAGCAACACTGGCCCGCGACGCCGACGCCGACGCCGCAGCCGCGATCCTGGTCCGGCACCTCACCTTGACCGCTGCGGCTCTGACCGACGATTCAGGCCGGGCCGCCCGGGCTCAGCCGAGTCACCGGCATCGGACTCAGCCCCCTGGTCCCGCCATGACCCGGCTCACCACTTCGTCGCGCTCCTCGGCGCGGCGCACCGCCGCACTCGGCGCGCCACTCCTCACCGTTTACCGTCGGCGGCCGGGGGCCAGTCGCGGCGGTAGCCCGCCGAGAGCGGGCCGCCGGCCAGGCCGAGCGCGGCGCCGGCGGCCGCCAGCAGCGCGGCGGGGTCGCCGGTCTCGCCCAGGGTGCGATGGGCCGCCAGGAGGCGGGCGCCGAGGTCGGGGTCGGCGGCGAGCAGGCGGCGCGGGAACCACTTGCCCGTTCCGGTCCAGGCCCGGCGGTGGTCGCTGAGCAGGTCGGCGGCGGTACGGAGGACCTCGGCGCCGACGGCCAGCGCCTCCAGGCGGTCCGGCGCGTCAGCCAGGTCGTCCAGCAGGTCGGTCAGCGCGTAGCGCAGGTTCTCGCGCTGCTCGGCCGGGAGCGGGGGTGGTCCGGCCAGCAGTTCGGCCCGGCAGTCCTCGGCGATCCGGGCGGCGTGGCCGTCGCGGTCCAGCAGGACCAGCCCGGTCGCGTACAGCTGCTGGACCACTCCTCGGCGGGAGGCGGCGTCGAAGGCCCGCAGCTCGTCGAGCCCGGCCCGGGTGTGCGCGAACACCTCGGCCACCCGGCCCTCGTGGCGCAGCGTCTCGCGGTGGGTGCTGCGGCCGTCGGGCAGCAGGACGGCCAGGTCGAGGTCGCTGCCCGCTCGGGCCCGCCCCGCCGCCACGGATCCGGCCAGCACCACGGCTGACGCGTCGGGGTGGAGTTCGGCGACGAGCCTCCTGGCCTGGTCGATCAGCGTCTCTCGCATGCGCACAGCCTGTCACACGGCCGGTCTCGCACCTCACCCGCCCGGGGCGCGAACGGGGAGCGCCCACGCCCGCCCGCCGATTCGGGAGCCGCCCTGACGAATCGTCAGCCCACGGTTCCCCCGCGCCCGCCACCCGAGGCCCGGGAGCCGCGAGGACCGCGCGGACTGCGCGGCCCACGAGCGCCGCGGGCGCGGCGGGCCCGGTCGGCGGCGTAGGCCGCACCGGCGGCGAGGGCGATCAGGAGCGCGGTGGCGAGGTGTCCGCCGGCCAGGTCGAGGCCGAGGAAGAGCACGAACAGGAAGGCCGCGACCGGGAGCAGCAGGGCGAGCAGGGTCTGGCCGAGGACGGCGATGGTCGCGGTGCGGGCGTACGCCTCCTCGCCCTGCGCACCGGGGCCGGCACCGGCACCAGCACCAGTGTCGCCGGCAGCCCCGGCGGCGCGTGCCTCCTCGGGCCAGTAGAAGGCGGTGGCGCGCCGGGCGAGGGCGGTGGTGGCGCGGACGTTGGCGCGCCCCATGACGGGGATCCACACCACGGGGAAGGCGAGTCCGACGACCACCAGGAGGCCGGTGCCGACCCAGCCCGCGATCCGGCGGACCGGGCCGCGGTGGTCCTCGCCGATGGCGACCAGGCCGAGCAGGTAGACCATCCGCCGGATCATGTCCAGCCGGGACGGGCGGGTCGGCGGCTCGCCCTCGGGCTCGGCCTCGGCCGCGGCGTCCGCCTCGGCGGTGGCGGCCAGCGCGGCGCGGGCGTCCGGGACGGTGGGGTACACGCCTTGCAGGACGAGGAGTTCGGCGCTGCGCTCGGTGCGGTCGCCGTCCGCTCCGGCGAGGGCGGCGAGTTCGAGGACCATCCGGGCCTGGGCGAGCATCCCGGCGCAGAACGCCACCGGGACGAGGAGGATGAGCGGCCCGCCGACCACGCAGCCCTCGACCAGGGTCAGCCGGATGCCGTGGGTGATCACGGCCGTGCGCCGCTCGGCGACCGATCCGGCCCCGCCCCCGGCCTCCGCACCCTCCGCGTCCTCCCCAACCTCCACTCCCGCTTCCGCCCCGACCCCGGCCCCGGTCTCCGTCCCGACCCCCGCGCCCGCTCCCGTCCCGGACAGTCCGGCCACCGCTTTCGCCGCCGGCCCCGCCTCCTGCTGCACCGCCAGTACGGCCAGGTGCTCGGGCAGCCGCGCGGCGTCGTGCCGGACGGCCCGCCACAGCTCACCGGCCGCCCCACCGCCCCGCCCGTCCCCCACGGAGGCAGCGGCTCCGTCCGCGGCGTTCGAACCGCCGGACGCGGCCGGATCGCCGTCGGGTGGTGCCGCTCCCCCTCCCGTGTGTTCCATTCCGCCAGCCTACTCGGACAAATCACCGCAAACCTCTCACCGACCGGCACTTCGCCCGGCGCAACGGCTCCCGCTCCCCCGCCGACTCCGCGATTCACACACCCGTGCGGAAATGGCGGCAGACGTTCGTCTGCGCGAAAGATCCCTTTGGCTGGCCGCACGCCCGGGTTGGCCACAACGTTGGCATGCGAGTCGCCATCGTCACCGAGTCCTTCCCTCCCGAGGTCAACGGCGTGGCCCACAGCGTGCTGAGGGCTGCCGAGCACCTCGTCCGGCGGGGCCACCAGCCCCTGGTGATCACCCCCGCCCCGGCCCGGGGTGCGCACTGCCCGCCGCAGTCCTTCGGCCCGGACCTGGAGCCGCTGCCGGTGGTGCGCGTCCCGTCCGTCCCGTTGCCCCGCTACCCGCAGGTGCGCATCGCCCTGCCCAGCCGCAAGCTGGCCGCCGCGCTGACGGCCCACCAGCCGGACGTGGTGCACCTGGCCAGCCCGTTCGTCCTCGGCGCGCGGGCCGCCCGGCTCACCGAGCGGCTGGACCTGCCGACCGTGGCGGTGTACCAGACCGACCTGGCCGGGTACGCGCAGGCGTACCGGATGGGCCGCGGCGCCGGTTCGGCGATCGCCTGGGCGCGGATCCGCTCGGTGCACCGCGCCGCCGCCCGGACGCTGGCGCCGTCCACCCCGGCCGCGCAGGACCTGACCGCGCACGGGGTGCGGCAGGTCCGGATCTGGGCGCGCGGCGTCGACTCGGTGCGCTTCCACCCGGAGCACCGCGACGAGGCGCTGCACCGTTCGCTGGCGCCCGGCGGCGAGGTGCTGGTGGGGTACGTCGGACGGCTCGCCCCGGAGAAGCGGGTCGACCTGCTGGCGGAGGCGTCCCGACTGCCCGGCGTGCGGGTGGTGGTGATCGGGGACGGTCCGAGCGCGCCCGCGCTGAAGGCCGCGATGCCCGGCGCGGTGTTCCTGGGACGCCGCACGGGGGCCGAACTCGCCCGCTGCTTCGCCTCGTTGGACCTGTTCGTGCACACCGGCCCGCTGGAGACCTTCTGCCAGACCATCCAGGAGGCGATGGCCAGCGGCGTACCGGTGGTCGCCCCGGCGGTCGGCGGCCCGCTCGACCTGGTCGGCCACCGGCGCACCGGGCTGCTGGTCGCCCCGCGGGACGCGGGCGCCGTGGCCCGCGCCGTGGCCGACCTCGCCGCCTCCGCCGAACTGCGCGCCCAGTACGGCGCGGCAGGCCGGGCCGAGGTCACCGGCCGCACCTGGGAGGCGGTCGGCGACCAGCTGATCCGGCACTACGAGGAGGTGCTCGCCGAGCACCGCCAACGCATCCGGAACACCGCCACCGTCGCCACCACCCCCGTCATCCCCGCCGTTCCCACCCCTGCTCCCGCTGCTCCCGTTGCTCCCGTCGCCGCCGCCGTCCTCCCGCTCTCGATCGAGGAGCAGCCCGCGTGAACCGTGAAACGGCCCGCACGGACGGCGGGTTGAGCATCGTCCGGGTGGCGAACTTCGTCACTCCCGTCTCGGGCGGCCTGCGGACCGCGCTGCGGCACCTCGGAGCCGGGTACCTGGCGGCGGGGCACCGGCCCGTGCTGGTGGTGCCGGGGCCGGCCCGCACCGACGAGTGGACCGAGCAGGGGCGGGTGATCACGCTGCCGGGGCCGCGCGTCCCGGGCACCGGCGGCTACCGGCTGCTCCGCGACCGGAATCAACTGGCCTCGCTGCTGGAGGAGTTGGCCCCGGACCGGCTGGAGGTATCGGACCGCACCACGCTGCGCTGGACGGGCGCCTGGGCGCGGGCGCACGGGGTGCGGTCGATGATGGTCTCGCACGAGAGCGCCACCGGGGTGCTCGGCGCGTGGGGCGTGCCGCCCGGCACCGCGCGGCAGGTCGCGGACCGGCTCAACTCCCGTACCGCGCAGAGCTATGACACGGTGCTGTGCACGACGGCGTGGGCGGCCGAGGAGTTCGAGCGGATCGGCGCCGGCAACGTCGAACGGGCGCCGCTAGGGGTGGACCTGGAGGTGATGCGGCCGGAGTGCCACGATCCTTCGCTGCGCGCCGAGTTGGCAGATCCGCAGCAGGTGCTGCTGGTGATGTGCTCGCGGCTGTCGGGGGAGAAGAAGCCCGAACGGGCCCTGGAGGCCCTGGCCGAGCTGCGCCGCCGCCACCGCGTCCCGGCCGTGCTCGCGGTCGCGGGCACGGGCCCGCTGCGCGGCCGGCTGGAGCGCCGGGCGGCCGAACTCCGGCTCCCGGTAAGGTTCCTGGGCCACCTGGCGGAGCGTTCCGCAGTGGCGGCCCTGCTGGCCACGGCGGACGCGGTGATCGCGCCGGGCCCGGTGGAGACCTTCGGCCTGGCCGCCCTGGAGACGCTGGCCTGCGGCACCCCCGTCGCGGTCAGCCTCTCCTCCGCGCTCCCCCAGGTGGTCGGCCGGGCCGGCCTCGCGGCTGCCGACACCGGAGCCGGATTCGCCCTCGCCATAAGGGAGTTGTTGGACCGCCCGGAGGCGGAACGGCGAGCCGCCGCCCGCGCCAGGGCGGAGGAGTTCAGCTGGACGGCCGCCACCACGGCCTTCCTCGCCGCCCACCGCGCACCCGCACCCACGCCCGCACCCGCACCCGCCCTCGTTCCTTCCCCGCCCCCTCCCCCGGCCCCGTCCTCCACCCCGGCCACGACCGGGTGAGACCCCAACACCCATCCCCCGCAACGAAGTTCCACCACCTTCCCAGCCCCATCGGAGGGACGTGATGACGGTTCGATTCGCTGCGCTCGGCGACTCCCTCACCGAGGGTGTCGGCGATCCGGTACCAGGGGGGTGGCGGGGCTGGGCGGCCCTGCTCGCGCCCGCCCTCTCACCGGATCCCGTCGAGTTCCGCAACCTGGCCAACAGCGGCGCGCTCAGCCGCGACCTACTGGTCTCCCAACTGCCCACCGCGCTCGCGCTGCGCCCCCGGTACGCGGCGGTCATGGTCGGCGGCAACGACACCCTGCGGGCGTCCTTCGACCTGGAGTCGACGGCCCACCGGTTCGCCTCCGTGCTCTCCTCGTTGACGGCGGTCGGGGCGCTCCCGCTGACCGCGTGCCTGCCCGATCCGGGGCGGCTGCTCGGGCTGCCCGCGCCGCTGGCCCGGCCACTGGCCCGGCGGATGCGCGGCGTCAACGCGGTGGTGCACGCGCTGTCGGCGCACTACGGGGCGGTGCACCTGCACCTCGCGGACCTGCCCTGGACGGAGCACCGGGAGCTGCTGAGCGTGGACCGGCTGCACCCGAGCGCCGCCGGCCACCAGCTGATCGCCCGGGAGTTCCACGCCCTGCTCACCACCGCCGGCCATCCCGTCGGGACGGCGCCCGCGCGCTTGGCGGTGGCACCGCCCGGCCGCGGGGCGGACCTGTGGTGGATGGCCACCCAGGGCACCCGCTGGGTCGCGGCCCGCTCGACCGACCTGCTGCCCGGCCTGATCGCCCTCGCCGCCCTGGAAGCCCGCCACCTGCTGCGCGGCTCCGCCCGCCGCCTCGACCTGGCGGAGGACCGCGCCACCGCCTCGGTCATCGCCCGCCTGACCGCCCCCGCCGCTGTCCCCGCTACTGCCCCCACCCCGATCCTTCCCCCTGCACCCTCACCGATGCCCGCACCCGACCCCGCAC
>NZ_JOGH01000056.1:0-83326 GCF_000721345.1 Kitasatospora sp. NRRL B-11411
CTCCTCGGTCAAGGGCTCCGAACTGCCCGCCACGCTCAAGCCGTTCACCGACAACGGGGTGCAGCTGATCGGGCAGCAGCAGGACAAGTCCGCCGTCGTCAAGAAGATCGACAAGGGCGCGGAGATCAACCTGGACGCCCCGGACTACCGGCAGAAGCTCGTCGACATCGCCCGCGGCGCGGCCCCCGGCGACCGCGACGGCTACTTCGCCGAACTGAACAAGAAGTGGTCCGAGGCCCAGAAGACCGTCAACGGCTGACCGCACCGGCCGAGTCGACCGCACCGGTCGAGTCGACCGAGCGGCACGGCCACCGCCACCCACCCCGACGAGCGGGGGCGGGGCCGTGCCGCCCAGCAGGTGTCAGGACTTGAGAAGGAACGGAAGATGACTGCACTGCAGAGGGACCGGGGCGCCGGAAAGCCCCCCGCGCAGGCCGAGGCCGAGGCCGGCGACGCCGTCCCGGCCGGTCGGCGCCGCGCTCCCCGGCGCAAGGCTCTGCGCCGCCACTGGTGGTTCACGCCGTGGCTGTACCTGGTGGTACCGCTGGCGTTCCTGGTGACGTTCACCTACCTGCCGATCGGGGACATGATCGGCTACAGCTTCACCGACTGGGACGGCATCAGCCCGGAGCGCAACAACGTCGGCCTGAAGAACTACACGGACCTGTTCACCCGGCCCGAACTGTTCAAGGTGTTCCTGGTCTCCGGGGTCTACCTGATCGCCGCGGTGCTGCAGATCGCGCTGGCGCTGTACTTCGCCACCGTGCTGAGCTTCAACACCCGCTTCCGGAACCTGTTCAAGGGCATCCTGTTCTTCCCGTACCTGATCAACGGCGTGGCGATCGGGTTCGTCTTCCTGTTCTTCTTCCAGCCGCACGGCACCCTGGACTCGCTGCTGTCGATGGTCGGCGTGCACGGCAAGCACCAGTGGCTCGGTGACCCGGACCTGGTCAACAAGTCGCTGGCGGGCGTGTCGGTGTGGCGCTACACCGGGCTCAACCTGGTGCTGTTCCTCGGCGCCATCCAGTCGATCCCGCCGCACCTGTACGAGGCCGCCGCCCTGGACGGCGCCAACCGCTGGCAGCAGTTCCGGCACATCATCGCGCCCAGCATCAAGCCGGTGATCAGCCTCAGCGCGATCCTCGCCGTCTCCGGTTCGCTCGCCGTCTTCGAGATCCCGTACATCATGACCGGCGGCTCCAACGGCTCGCAGACCTTCGTCATCCAGAGCATCAACATGGCGTTCAAGTTCGACAAGTTCGGTCTCGCCTCGGCCAGCGCCGTCGTGCTGATCGTCCTGATCCTGATCGTCACCTGGATCCAGCGCCGCCTGGTGCCGGAGGAGAGGGTGGAACTGTCGTGACCACCGCCGTGAACCCCAACCGCCGTCGTTTCCACGCCCGTTCCGCTGCCGCGTCCGGCGCCAAGTACCTGTCCCTGGTGCTGGCCAGCGCCGTGGTGCTGGTCCCGCTGCTGGTGATCCTGTTCACCTCGCTCAAGACCCGCAAGGAAGCGCTGGCCACCGGGCCGCTGGACCTGCCCTCGGACTGGTTCAACTTCGAGAACTTCAAGATCGCCTTCACCCAGGGCCACATGATGCCGGCGTTCCTGAACACCGGGATCATCCTGCTGGTGTCCGTCACCGGCACCGTGGTGATCGGCTCGATGACCGCCTACGCCATCGACCGCTTCGAGTTCCGGTTCAAGGCCGTCGTGATGGGCGCGTTCCTGCTGGCCAGCCTGGTGCCGTCGGTGACCACCCAGGTCGCCACCTTCCAGATCGTCAACGACCTCGGCGCGTTCAACACCCGCTGGGCGCCGATCCTGCTGTACCTCGGCACCGACATCATCTCGATCTACATCTTCCTGCAGTTCATCCGCTCCATCCCGGTCTCGCTGGACGAGGCGGCGCGCCTCGACGGGGCGAACTCGTTCACCATCTACTGGCGGATCATCCTGCCGATGCTCAAGCCGGCCATCGCCACCGTGGTGATCGTCAAGGGCGTCACGGTGTACAACGACTTCTTCATCCCGTTCCTCTACATGCCCTCGACCGACCTGGGCACCATCTCCACCTCGCTGTTCCGCTTCCAGGGCCCGTTCGGCGTCAACTGGGAGATCATCTCGGCCGGCGCGATCCTGGTGATCCTCCCCACCCTGGTGGTCTTCCTCGCCCTGCAGCGCCTCATCTACGCCGGCTTCGCGGCCGGCTCCAGCAAGTGAGCCGCCGCACCGGGGGGAACGGGCGGCGGTACCGCACCTGCGCCGCGGTACCGCCGCGCGGGGAGCCGACGGGACGGGGGGCGGCACGGTGAGCGGACGCGTCACCATCCGGGACGTCGCGGCCCTCGCCGGGGTCTCCGCCGGGGCCGTCTCGCTGGCCCTGAACGACCGACCCGGGGTGTCCGGGCCGACCCGGGAACGGATCCGGGCCGCGGCCGAGGAACTCGGCTGGGTGCCCAGCCAGGCCGCCCGCAGCCTGGCCCGGCTGACGCCGGGCAGCGACACCGTCGGGCTGGTGGTCACCCGCCCGGCCCGCCAACTCGGCCTGGAACCCTTCTACATGGAGTTCATCTCCGGCATCCAGAGCGTGCTGGAGGAACGCTCGGCGACCCTGCTGCTGCGACTGGTCCGGGACCGCGAGCAGGAGATCGCCGTGCACCGCACCTGGTGGCGCACCCGGCGGGTCAGCGGCGCCGTGCTGACCGACCTGACCGAGGCCGACCCGCGCATCCCGGCGCTCGCCGCACTCGGCATGCCGACCGTCGCGGCCGGCCACCCCGGCCTGGCCGGAGGGGAGTCGGCGGCCGTCTGGACCGACGACGCGGCCGCGATCGCCGAAGCCGTCCGCTACCTCGCCCTGCTCGGCCACCGCCGGATCGCCCGGGTCGGCGGCGACCCGCACCTCGGGCACACCGCCATCCGCACCAGGGCGCTGGCCGCCACCGCCGAACAGCTCGGACTGGAGCCGCCGCGCAGCGTCCCCACCGACTTCTCCGGCCAGGCCGGCGCCCGGGCCACCCGGATGCTGCTGGCCTCCGCCCAGCGCCCCACCGCGATCATCTACGACAACGACATCATGGCCGTCGCGGGCATCTCGGTCGCCGCCGAGTTCGGCCTGCACGTCCCCGCCGACCTGTCGCTGATCGCCTGGGACGACTCCCAGCTGTGCCGGCTCACCCACCCCGCGCTGTCCGCGATGAGCCACGACGTGCACGGGTACGGCGCGCTGGTCGCCCGCACCCTGTTCGACGTCGTCGAGCACCGCGGCACGCCCGCCGGACCGGCCCCCACCCCCGTCCTGGTCCCGCGCGGCAGCAGCGCCCCGCCGGCCGCCCGCTGACCGCCGTCCGACCACCTCCGACAGCCGTCCGACCACCTCCGCCCGCAGACCGCCACTCTCGCAGACTCCCGGTCCGTCCCCGATTCCTTCTGAGGGTAAGGAAGTTCGGGGACGGGCCGGGGCACCACCCTCCCGGAGCGCACCCGATGACCGCCGACCTGCTCGCCACCACCGTCCGCCCCTACGCCTGGGGCTCGACCACCGCGCTCGCCGAACTGACCGGCCGCCCGCCCACCGGCGCACCCGAGGCCGAACTCTGGATGGGCGCCCACCCCGGCGCCCCCTCCCGGATCGACCGCGGCGCCGGCGCCGAACCGCTCGACGCGGTCATCGCCCGCGACCCCGCCACCGAACTCGGCCCCCGGGTCGCCGACCGGTTCGGGCCGCAACTCCCGTTCCTGCTCAAGGTGCTGGCCGCCGAACACGCCCTCTCCGTGCAGGTCCACCCGACCCTCGCCCAGGCCGCCGCCGGGTACGCCGCCGAGGACGCCGCCGGCACCCCGCTCGACGCCCCGCACCGGATCTACCGCGACCGCAACCACAAGCCCGAACTGATCTGCGCCCTCGGCGAGTTCGACGCCCTGTGCGGCTTCCGCGACCCGCGCGCCACCGCCGAGCTGTGGCAGCGCCTCGACCTGCCGGTGCTCGCCCCCTGGATCGACACCCTGCGCACCGCCCCCGCCGGCACCGCCCTGCGCACCGTGCTGACCGGCGCACTCGCCGAGGACCGCGCCCGCGGCGAGCAGGCCGCCGCCGAACTGCCCGCCGCGATGGGGAAGTTGGCGACCGGCGGGGACCCGGACGCGGCGAGCTGGGCCGCCTACCTGGCCGCCGCCCGCGACTACCCCGGCGACCCCGGCCTGCTGGCCGCCATGCTGCTCAACCACGTCCACCTCGGCGCCGGGCAGGCCCTCTACCTGGACGCCGGCGTCCCGCACGCCTACCTGCGCGGACTCGGCGTCGAGATCATGGCCAACTCCGACAACGTGCTGCGCTGCGGCCTCACCCCCAAGCATGTCGACACCGCCGCCCTCGCCGAGGTCGTCGACTTCCGCCCCACCGCCCCGCACCACACCCCCGCCGTCCCCGCCGGGTCCGGCGAACTCGAATTCCTCACCCCCGCCGAGGAGTTCACCCTCTCCCGGATCGAACTCGGCGACCCCGCCCGGTTCGACGTCCGGATCGACGACGACGGCCCGCAACTGCTGCTCTGCGTGCGCGGCACCGCCCGGCTGTACGACGGGCCCACGCTCGGGCCGGGCGAGTGCGCGTACGTCCCCGCCGCGAGCGGGCCGCTGCGGCTGGCGGGGGACGCGACGCTGTTCCGGGCCAGGGTGCCGCGAGGGCGCTGACCCGCCGGTACGTTGAAGGGACGGTCCCTGCCCGTCCGTTCCTCCGTCCGTTCGTTCGAAGCCCGCCCCCGCCGTCCGGTGACCGTCGCCCCGGACAGCGGGCACCCCACGTCCCCGAGGAGTCCCCGTGCCGACCATCGCAGCCCCCGTCACCGTCCTGTTCCAGGGCGACAGCATCACCGACGCCGGACGCGACCGCGCCCGCCCCGACGACCTCGGCCACGGCTACGCGGCCCTGGTCGCCGCCGCGCTGCCCGGCACCCCGACCGTCCTCAACCGCGGCATCGGCGGCGACCGCCTCACCGACCTGCGCGCCCGCTGGGACGCCGACACGCTCGCCCACCGGCCGGACCTCGTCTCGCTGCTGATCGGCGTCAACGACACCTGGCGCCGCTACGACAGCGGCCTGTCCAGCCCCGTCGACACCTGGGAGGACGAGTACCGGGAACTGCTGCGCCGCGTGCACGCGCACTGCGCGCCCCGGCTGGTGCTGATCGAACCCTTCCTCGTCCCCGCCACCCCCGAACAGTGGGCCTGGCGCGAGGACCTCGACCCGCGCATCCACGCCGTCCGCCGCCTCGCCGCCGAGCACGACGCCCTGCTGCTCGCCGCCGACGGACTCCTCAACCAGGCCGCCCGCACCGCCGGCGACCCCGCCCTGGTCACCATCGACGGCGTCCACCCCACCGACCTCGGCCACCGCCTGCTCGCCGACGCCTGGCTGCACCTGGTCACCGGCACCGGCAGTGGCAGTGGCAGCGGCAGTGGCAACGACGGCGGGGCGGCGTAGCGGCGGGCGGCCGGAACCGGACGCAGGAGGGGCGGGCGTGCCGGGGGGAGCCGTACGCGCACTATCCTCCCTGACATGACCAGCAGCCCTGCCAGCAGCACCCGTGGCGCCCGCCCCACCATGAAGGACGTCGCGGCCACCGCCGGGGTCGGGCTGAAGACCGTCTCCCGGGTGGTGAACGGCGAGAGCGGGGTGACGCCCGAGATGGCGGCCCGGGTGCAGGCCGCGATCGAGGCGCTCGGCTTCCGGCGCAACGACAGCGCCCGGCTGCTGCGCACCGGCCGGACGGCGAGCGTCGCGCTGCTGCTGGAGGACATCAGCGACCCGTTCTCCTCCGCGCTCTCCCGGGCCGTCGAACAGGTCGCGGCCGCCGAGGGCTGCCTGCTGTTCACCGGATCCAGCGCCGAAGTGCCCGAGCGCGAACGGGAGTTGGCGCTGGCATTCTGCGCGCGGCGGGTGGACGGGCTGATCGTCGTCCCGGCCGGTGACGACCACCGCTACCTGCTGCCCGAGATCGAGTCCGGCACGCCCGTGGTCTTCCTGGACCGCCCCGGCTCCGGCATCGACGCCGACGCCGTGCTCAGCGACAACGCGGGCGGCGCGCAGGCCGGTACCGCCCACCTGATCGCCCACGGGCACCGCCGGATCGGCTTCATCGGCGACCTCCCGTCCATCCACACCGCCGCCGAGCGGGCCCGCGGCTACCGGGCGGCGATGGCCGCGGCCGGACTGCCCGTCGACGAGCGCTGGGTCGACTGCGGCCCCACCGACCGGACCCGGGTCGCCGCCGCCGTCCGCCGCCTCACCACCGGACCCGACGCGGTGACCGCCCTGTTCACCGCCAACAACCGGGTCACCCTCGCCGCCCTCCATCACCTCCCCGCCGACCGCCGCCCCGCCCTGGTCGGCTTCGACGACCTCGAACTCGCCGACCTGCTCACCCCCGGCCTCACCGTCGTCGCCCAGGACCCCGCCGCCCTCGGCGCCCTCGCCGCCCGCCGCCTCTTCGACCGCCTCACCGGCGACACCACGCCCCCCGCCCGGCTGGAACTCCCCACCCTGCTCGTCCCGCGCGGGTCGGGCGAGACCCCGCCGGCGCCCTGACGGACCCGCGGAGGACCCTCGGAGGGCCCGGGGAGGGCTCGGGGAGGTGCCGGGGAGGGCTCGGGGAGGTGCCGGGCTCAGAGTTCCGCCAGCCGTTCCTCCCGCGCCACGCTGTTCGGCCCCCACTCCTCCTCGTGCCCGGACGCCGGGCCCTCGTTCCCCCACGGGTCCGCGGACCCGTCCAGGTACCCGGCGGCGTACATCATCGCCTCGGCCACCAGCCGCATGTGGTCCCCCGTCAGCTCGTACAGGACGTTGCGCAGGCTGCAGTGGAGACTGCCCGCCAGGTTCGCGGCCACCGCCAGCACCGCCCCGGCGGACCGGGCGACCGGATCGTCGCGGCCCTCGGGCCCGGCGACGCCGCCCTCCTCCTGCAGCCGGGTGAGCGCCCCCGGCAGGTCGACGTCGAGCAGGTCGTACCGCTCCCGGGACTCGACCGCCACCAGCCCCCGCGCGAGCAGCCACTCCCACAGCGGCTCGACCTGGTACACCAGCCGGAACGCCGCCTCCCCCTGCGAGGACGGGCAGACCGCCCGCATCAGCGGCTCGTACAACTCCTCGCGCGGCCCCGTGAGGTCGACCCTGGCGTTCTCCAACTCCCGCTCCCGTCCGGTGTGCTGCGGGCGGACCGCCGCGCGGAGCGGCAGGGCCCTGGACGCCGCATTCTGCCTGCCGGGGCCCGGCGCCGCGCGGGCGGGTGGGCCTCAGCCGTCCAGGACGAGGGCGAGCCGGCAGCGCTGGTCCGGGGCGATGCGGTGGGGTGGCAGGGTGGTGATCCAGGCGGTGACCTCGGGGCCGGCCGGGAGTTCGGCGTGGAAGCCGAGGCGCAGGTCGGGGAGCCGGCCGTGGTGCAGCCAGGTGTCGAGGGTGTCGGCGAGGTGGCG
This sequence comes from Kitasatospora sp. NRRL B-11411, assembly GCF_000721345.1. Lineage (NCBI taxonomy): Bacteria > Bacillati > Actinomycetota > Actinomycetes > Kitasatosporales > Streptomycetaceae > Kitasatospora > Kitasatospora sp. NRRL B-11411. The sequence goes on from NZ_JOGH01000056.1 coordinate 7,474, forward strand.
GTCGGCGGTGGGGGTGGGGGTGGCGGTCCAGGTGCGCAGCCAGGGGGTGAGGGTGCCGGTGGCGACGGCGAGGGTGGCCAGGACCTTGGCGGCGTTCGCGGCGGGGTCGGCCAGCGTGGCGGGCCACCAGGCGTCCAGGACGTCCCGGACGAGTTCGGCGCGGTGCCACTCCGGCCAGGCGGCGGCCACCAGGCGGGCGGCGACCAGGGGGCCGTCGACGGCGAGGGTGCCGGTGGTCAACTGGCGCAGGATGCGCGGGGCGAGCCGCCGGTAGAGGGTGGGGAAGTCCTCCCAGTGGTCCGGGCTCTTCGCGGCCACCGAGTGCAGCAGGCCGTTCGGGACCAGGGCCGGCGGACCGGCCAGGGCCGCCAACTGCCCGGCGGTGTAGCAGTGTTCGCAACCGCCGACGGCCGGGCCGGGGCGGGCGGTGCGGTCGAGGGCGTCCAGGGCGTGGTGCAGGCGCTGCTGCGCGGTCGTCATGCCGGTCCCTGCCGAGGGGTACTCCGCCGGGGCGCCCGGCGAAGATTGCGACGCTACCAGCAGCCGATGTGCCGCACCGCGGCGGGGACCTGACAGGATGGTGGCCCGCAGGTGGCGGGCCCGGGGCGGACGGTCCGGGGCGGACGGCGCGGAGTGGACGGGGTGAGCGGCAGGATGCAGCGGCGGGTGACGATCCGGGACGTGGCGGCGCGGGCCGGGGTGTCCGCGGGCGCGGTCTCGCTGGCCCTCAACGACCGGCCGGGCGTCTCCGACGCGACCCGGCAGCGGATCGTCGAAGCGGCCCGCGAACTCGGCTGGTCGCCGAACCTCGCCGCCCGCTCACTGGCCCAGAGCGACCGCGTGCACACCATCGGCATGGCGCTCACCCGGGGCGCGGCCGCCGCCGGACTCGACCAGGTGCAGATGGCGCTGATCGGCGGGATCGAGCAGGTCCTCGCCGAGCGGCCGTGCGCCCTGTTGCTGCACACCGTCCCCGACCGGGACGCCGAGATCGCGCTCTACCGGCAGTGGTGGCAGTCGGGACGGGTGAACGGCTCGGTGCTGGTCGGAGTGGTCGCCGCCGACCCCCGGCTGGAGCCCGTCCACAAGCTCGGCATGCCCGCCGTCGCGGTCAGCCAGCCCGCGCTGTCCGGCCCGTTCCCGGCCGTGTGGACCGACGACGCGGCCGCGATCGCCGAGGCCGTCCGCTACCTCGCCCTGCTCGGCCACCGCCGGATCGCCCACGTCACCGGCCCCGAGACGCTCGGCCGCACCCTGCTGCGCGGCGACGCGTTCACCGCCACCGCCGCCGGACTCCCGGCCGTCACTGCCCGCACCCTCCCCACCGACCTCTCCGCCCACGCCGGCGCCCGGGCCACCCGCACCCTGCTGACGGCCGCCGAACGGCCCACCGCGATCGTCTACGACAACGACCTGATGGCGGTCGCCGCACTCGCCGTCGCCGAGGAGCTGGGCCTGCGCGTCCCGCAGGACGTCTCGCTGGTCGCCTGGGACGACTCCGACCTGTGCCGGATCACCCGTCCGCAACTCTCCGCCCTCAGCCACGACCCGTTCGCGGTCGGCGAGGAAGTCGCCCGCTGCCTCCTGGAGTTGATCGACGAGGGCCGGGCCCGGTCGCGCCCGGCGGGGACGCCGGTGCTGGTGCCGCGGGGGAGCACGGGGCCGGTGGCCGGCTGACGGGCGGTGCTACCGGGGGGTGTCGGGGGTGGTGGTGCGGGTCCGGACGAGGGTGCCGACCGCGGTGCCGGTGAGGAGGAGCAGGGCGGCGGTGGTGGCGGCTGAGCCGAGGTAGAGGGGCTCCCAGGTGGTGTCGGTGCGGGGCCAGTGGGTGAACACGGCGTGGTGGAGGGCGAGGGCGAGGGCGAGCGGTCCGGCGAGCAGGGCGGTGAGGAGGGGGAGCCGGGCGCGGGTGGTGCCGAGGCGGAGGCCGAGGGGGAGGGCCGGGGCCAGGGCGAGGAGGAGGGCGGGGAGGAGCGGGATCCTCGGCAGGCCGATCAGTGCGGTGGCGGAGGGCAGCCACGGGGCCAGGGCGGTGAGGGCGATCCAGGCGGCGCAGGGGCGCCAGGTGCGGGACTCGGTCGGGTGTGCGTGGTGGTGGTCGAGTGCCATGACGTCCCCCGGGGTGCGAATACTGAACGCGTTCAATTCTAGGGGCCGGTGAGGCCGCGGTGCAGCACGCCCTGGCATCATCGGGGCCGGTGGTGGACGAACCGGGCGGAACGGGGCGGGCGTTGGAGATCGGGGCGGCGGTCCGGGCCGAGTTGGGGCGTACCGACTGGAGCGGGACGGCCTGCCGATGCGGGGGGACGGCCGGGCACCTGGTGCCGCTGTTCGAGGCGCTGCTGGAGGTCGAGGAGCCCGGGCGGCTCCGGATGACTCCGCTGGTCCCGCACCTGGTCGACCGGGACGGGCCCGCCGCGTGCGCGGTGCCCGCGGTGCGGGTGATGCTCGCGGCCCTGGCGGGCGAGGTCCCGGGGATGGCGCGCACGGTCTTCCTGGACGCGCTCGCCGACCTCGCCCGGTTCTCGGTCGAGTTGGGGGTGTCCGGGCCGGGGCCGTCCGAATCGGGGGCGTCCGGGCCGGGGGCGTCCGAGCCGGGGGCGTCCGGCCCGGCGGCGTCCGGGCCGGGGGCGTCCGGTTCGGGCCGGGCGGTCCACGCCGAGTGCCGCGAACTGGCCCGCCGGGGCCTCGGGTCGATCCTCCGGGAGGGGCTGGCCGGCACCCCCGGGGACGCGGCCCGTGCGGCGGCCGTCTGCGAGGCGTACTGGCCCGGGGACGCGGACGCCGCGGACGCCTGGGTCCGGCTGGCGGAGCGCGCCGGGCTCTGAGCCCGCGGGCGGGAGGTGTTCAGTCCGGCTGTTCGGCGGGCCGGTCCTGCTGCCGGGACCAGGCGGTGGCGTCGGCCCCGTAGCGGACCAGGAGGCGGGCGAACTGGACCCGTTCCTCCGGCGTCCAGGCGGCGGTGATCTGCTGGAAGGCCCGGCGCTGCTCGGCGGCGAAGCGGTGGCGTTCGGCCTCGCCGTGGTCGGTGAGTTCGAGCACGGTGCGGCGCCCGTCGGCCTGGGAGGCGGCCCGGCGCAGCAGTCCTTCGGCCAGGCAGGCGGCGACCGTGCGGCTGGCCACCGGCTGGGCGACGCCCATCTCGGCGGCCAGGCCGCCGACGGTCATCTCGCCCGGCGCGTCGGCGACCACGTTGAGGACGAGGTTGCGGGAGAGGTCCTTGCGCGAGGCCGGGGCGCGCCGTCGCAGCCGGGACAGGGCCGGGCCGATCTGGTCCAGGGCCGGATCGTCGGCGGGCTGCTCGGGGGAGGGCGCGCTGCTCATGGGGCCGATTCTAGGGCCGCCCCGGGAATTTGCATCACATTGGGTATGTACATAGCATCCGGTATGTAAATCACGGACGAGCGGGACGAACAAGGAAACGAGGCGGACTGCCATGGCACTCACCGCGATCACCGGCGCGCAGGTCTTCGACGGGGAGAAGGCGCTGGGCGTGCGGACCGTGGTCGTCGACGGCGGGCGGATCGCCCGGGTCGGCGGCGACGTCCCCGCGGGCAGCGAGGTCGTCGACGGCAGCGGCGCCACCCTGCTGCCCGGGCTCATCGACGCCCACGTCCACTCCGCCCCGGGCTCGCTGGCGCTCGCCCTGCGGTTCGGGGTGACCACCGAACTGGAGATGCAGGGCATGAACACCCGGGAGAACCGGGCGGCCGTCACCGACGACGACACCCTCGCCGACGTGCGCTCCTCCGGCTTCGCCATCACGCCGCCCGGCGGCCACCCCAGCGAGCTGATGCCCGAGGGCTTCCGGCCGAAGTGGGACCTCCCGCCGGTGATGCCGCTGATGCCGTTCTCCACCACCCCCGAGGAGGCGGCCGCCTACGTGCCCCAACTCCTGGCCCGCGGCTCCGACTTCATCAAGTTCATGATCGACGACGGCAGCGTGGAGGGGCACCCCGGACTGCCCGTGCTCGACCGGGCCACGGTGGCCGCCGGCGTGGCCGAGGCCAAGAAGTACGGCGCCCTCACCGTGGCCCACGCGCTGACCCTGGACGCCACCAGGACGGCGGCCGAGGCCGGCGTCGACGGCGTCACCCACGTGTTCATGGACCGGCCGCACACGGACGAGATCATCGCCCTGATCAAGGACGCGGGCATGTTCGTCATCCCCTGCCTCACCCTCGGCGCCTCGATGACCGGACGCACCGGCAGCGAACTCGCCGACGACCCCGGGTCGCCTCCCGCCTCGACGACACCTGGGACCGCACCCTGCGCTCCAGCTACAACCGCTACCCGCAGGGCCGGCTCGACGACCTGTACGCCACCGTGCGCGCCCTGGACGCCGCCGGGGTGGACGTGCTGGCCGGCACCGACGTCTCCATGCCCGAGACGTTCTTCGGCGGACTCGCCCACGGCGCCAGCCTCCACCACGAACTCCAGTACCTGGTGGCGGCCGGCCTCACCCCCGAACGGGCCCTGCGCGCGGCCACGGCGACCACCGCCCGCCGCTTCCGGCTCAGCGACCGCGGCCGCATCGCCGAGGGCCTGCGCGCCGACCTCCTGCTGGTCGACGGCGACCCGACCACCGCCATCGGCGACACCCTCAACACCCGCGCCGTCTGGCGCCGCGGCACCCGCCTGGCGGCCTGACCGCAACCCCGGCGGGTCCGGTCGGCGGCAGGCCGGTCAGGGTCTGTCGCGGGGGCGCCCGCGCCGTTCGTCGCACAACGGCCCCGGGCGCCCGTGTCCTCGTCCCCGCAGGAGACCCCTGCCCCTGGGCCGCACCACCTGGAGGAACCAGTGCCGTCCCCGCAACTGCCGACCCCGGAAGAGAAGTTCGCCGACGCGAAGAGGCTGCTGGGCCTCCCACGCATCGTCGTGATCTGCGGCTCCACCCGCTTCATGGCCGAGATGGCCGAGGCCGACCTGAGGGAGACCGCAGCCGGGAGGATCGTCGTCAAGCCCGGTTGCGACCTGAAGTCGCCGCACGGACTGTGGGCCGACCCCGCCGAGGCCGAGGCGCTGAAGGGCCGGCTCGACGAACTGCACCGGGCGAAGATCCGGCTCGCCGACGAGGTGCTCGTGGTCGGCGACTATATCGGGGACAGCACCCGGGCCGAGATCGCCTACGCCCGGACGCTGGGCAGGCCCGTGCGGTTCACGCACCCCGAAGTCGACCCCGGCGCCTGACCGTGGCGCTCCCGGCCCTGCGGGCCGCCCCTGCCGCGCCCCGCCCTCCGGGGCTGCCATCATGGCGCGGTGAGCACCGACGTGGCCTTCTTCCTCGCTCCTGACGACCGCACCGCCGCCGGCGCGCACCGGGGCGGCCCGCAGGGTCGGTTCGCCGCGGTGACGGGGCGTCACTTCGATGCGGAGGACGCGGTCGACGAGTGGGACGCCTTCTTCGTGGGGCCGGCCTCGGAGCAGCTCTTCTGGCAGCGGACCGACTGGATCGTGCCCGTGACCCACGACGGCAGCGGTACGTTCGCCCTTCCGCCCCGGCTGACCCGGGCGCTGGCCGGCGCCGGCGCCGAGGAACTGGAGGACCTCGCCGACCGCTGGGGCGAGAGGCTCCGCCAGGAGGACGGCGAGGACATGACCGACGACGACCTCCTCGCCCTCCTGCGGGCGGTCGCCGGGCTCGCCACGAGAACCGGCCCTGCCGGGGGCAACCTCTACTGCTGGTTCTCCTGAGCCCTCCGGCAGCCGGACAGGGCCTAGTGCCGCGTCAGGCAACCTTCGCCCGTCGCGGCGCCCGGCACGCCCTCTCGCCGCACCGGCCGAAAACCCAAGTACACCCAGTACGAAGGCTTCCGGCCGGCACGCCGTGAGTTGGGGGGCCTGGTCCTCGTAGCCGTCGGCGGGGCGGCCGGCGATCAGGTCGAGGAGGGTGCGGGCGGCGTGGGCGCCGTAGGCGTGGATGTCGCGGGTGAGGGCGGTGAGCGGGGGGCGGACGACCTGGGCGAGGGGGGAGTCGTCCCAGGCGACCAGGGAGAGGTCCCGGGGGACGGAGAGGCCGAGTTCCTGGGCGACGGAGAGGCCGGCGACGGCGGTGATGTCGTTGTCGTAGAGGATCGCGGTGGGGCGGGCGGGGGAGAGCAGCAGGCGGCGGGTGGCGCGAGCGCCCTCCTCGCCGGTGTAGTCGGTGTGGACGGTGGGCAGCGCGTCGAGGCCGAGGTCGGTGCAGGCGGCGGTGAACGCCTCGTCGCGGATGGCGGTGTGGACCAGGCCGGTGAGGCCGGCGACCCGGCCGACCCGGCGGTGGCCGAGGGCGGCGAGGTACTCCACGGTCTCGCGGACGGCGGCGGCGTCGTCGGACCAGACGGGGGTGAGCCTCCCGGAGCCGGAGGGGTGGCCGATGACGACGGTGGGCAGGCCCATCTCCTCCAGGGCGGGCACCCGGGCGTCGTCGCGGCGCAGGTCGACCAGGATCGCGCCGTCGATGTGCCGCTCGCCCCACCAGCGGCGGTACGCCTCCAGGCCGCGCTCGTGGTCGGAGACGACCTGGAGGGCGAGCGAGTAGGAGGCGTCGGAGAGCACCTTCTCGATGCCGCCGATGAGTTCCATGAAGAACGGTTCGGTGCCGAGCATCCGGGCGGGCCGGCAGAGCGCGAGGCCGACGGCGGCGGCCTTGGCGCCGCTGAGGGCGCGGGCGGCGCTGTTGCGGACGAAGCCGAGCTCCTCGGCGACGGCGGCGATCCTGGCGCGGGTGGCGTCCGAGACGCCGGGTTGACCGTTCAAGGCGTTGGAGACGGAGACCTTGGACACGCCCACGATCTTGGCGATGTCGGCGATGGTCGGCCGCTTCGCCGGCGGGCTCTGCTGCTGGGACACCTGCTCCACGGGACCTTTCCGGACTGCTCGTCGACCGTCCGCCGACCGTGCTCGTACCGGGCGGGGACCTGTTGTGCCCTCTCAAGCTACTACGCGGACCCCGCTCCGCTGTAGCCCGGCGCCCCCGCTGAGGGGCGGTTTGCAACAAGCGGTTAACCAGCCGTTGACAACGATGTCGAGCCGCCAATACGGTCTTCACGCCTTAATCGGTTAACCGACCGATCGGGCAGGCCGCTGGACGCCTGCCCCGCGCAACAGGAGCACTCCCCCGCAAGACCCGGTGCGGACGGCACGCCCCAACGAACGCCGCCGTCCGCACCGCAGGCCCCGCGTCGCCGCGGTCGGGACACCCCCGGCGGCCGGGGCACCTCCCCCATCCCCTCCCACCCCCCACATGCCTGGGACGAAAGGGATCCGCGTGAACCGCAGAATCCAGCACCACCGCCCCCGCACCGCCTCCGCCAAGCGCTACGCGCCGATGGCGTTCCTGTTGGCCGCGTCCGTCGCCGCGGCCGGCCTCACCCTCGGCCGGGCCGACACCGCGCAGGCGGCCGGCGCGGACTCGTTCGCCACCCGCTGCGGTACGCACTTCTGCCTGGACGGCAAGGAGTACTACTTCGCGGGCACCAACACCTACGACCTGTTCACCTACGGCTCGGCCTCCGGGGACACCGAGACGCAGTTCATGGACAAGGCGCGGATCGACGCCCAGTTCGCCAACCTGCAGGCCGACAAGGTCGACGTGGTGCGGCTGTGGATGTTCAACCACGAGAACTGGCACGGCTTCGAGAAGTCCAAGGGCGTCTACGACGAGCAGGAGTTCGCCCAGTTCGACTACATCATCCAGTCCGCCAAGGCCCACGGCATCCGCCTCGTCCCGGTGTTCGAGAACTACTGGGAGGCGTACGGCGGCATCGACACCCGCCTCCAGTGGGAGGGCCTCTCCGGCGGCCAGCCCGGCCGGGCCGCGTTCTTCGACAAGACCCGCTGCCCCGGCTGCTTCACCTCGTACAAGAACTACGTCTCGTACGCGCTGAACCGGGTCAACCACTACAGCGGCGTCAAGTACAAGGACGACCCGACCATCTTCGCCTGGGACCTGATGAACGAGCCCCGGTACGAGGGCCAGAGCGCCGCCGAGAACGTCGACGGGACGACGCTGCGGGCCTGGGTGGACGAGATGGGCGCGTTCGTGAAGGGCATCGACTCCAAGCACCTGTTGGGCGTCGGCCTGGAGGGCCACGGCACGAACTACGGTTTCGGCGGGGACGAGGGCAACCCCTTCGTCCACGTGCAGCAGTCGCCGTACATCGACTACACCTCCGCGCACCCGTACCCGACCGAGTCCTGGGCGAACCTGAACATCGACCAGACCAAGGCGCTGATCCGCTCCTGGATCGCCGACTCGCACGACAAGGTCGGAAAGCCGTTCTTCATGGGCGAGTTCAACGTCCACAACGTCGACCGCTCGGCCTGGTGGAGCCAGATCTACCCCGACTTCGAGGCGGCGGGCGGCGACGGCAGCGCGTTCTGGTGGTACGAGGACCACAACGTGGACGGCAAGTTCGGCGTCATGGCCGGCGCGCCCGAACTGTCGGTGTTCCGGGCCCACTCGGACCGGATGCGGGCCAAGTCCGGCCTGAACAGCGGGACTTCCAGCCCGACGCCGAGTGCTTCGGCTTCGGCGTCACCCTCCGCGTCCGCGTCCGCGTCACCCTCGGCGTCGGCGTCCGCGTCGCCCTCGCCGTCCGCTTCGGCCAGCACCCCGGCGCCGGGCGGGAGTTGCGCGGTGCACTACGGGCTGTCGGACTGGGGCAGCACCTTCAACGGCGACGTGACGGTCAAGAACACCGGCAGCACGCCGGTCGACGGCTGGAAGGTGGCGTTCGCGTTCCCCGGTGACCAGCAGGTCACCAACATGTGGAACGCGGTGCCGGTGCAGACCGGCAAGCAGGTGGTGGCGAGCAACCCCTCCGGCTACAACACCACGATCCCGGCCGGGGGCACCGTCAACTTCGGCTTCAGCGGCACCTCCACCACCGGCACCAACGGCGTCCCGGCCGCCTTCACGCTCAACGGCCAGAGCTGTAGCAGCTACTGACGGTCCGTCAGTCATCGATTGCCGGCCCGCGGCCGCCCGCCCCACCCGGCGGGCCGCGGGCCGGTCCCCACCCGTGCACCGCGAGAGAGGAACCCCCACGATGAAGCGCACCCTGTCCGCCGCCGCGACCGCGGCCGGTCTGCTGGCCGGCGCCCTGTTCGGCCTCGCCCCGGCCGCCCACGCCGACACCGCCCCCAACGGCTACCCGTACTGCGCCAACGGCTCCGCGTCCGACCCCGACGGGGACGGCTGGGGTTGGGAGAACAGCGCCTCCTGCGTGGTGCGCGGTTCCAAGGCCGACCCGGCGGCGAGTACCTCCGGCACCGCGTCCAACGGCTACCCGTACTGCGTGAACGGCTCTGCCACCGATCCGGACGGGGACGGCTGGGGCTGGGAGAACGGCAAGTCCTGCGTGGTGCGCGGCTCGAAGGCCGACCCCGGGGCCGGCAGCAGCGGTGGCGGCGGTGGCAGCAGCAGCACCGCGTGCCCGTCCGGGATGAGCTGCGGGTCGTACAGCGTCGCCGGGCTGGGCGGCCGCAAGGGGCAGGTGCGGGCGGCCGGGGCCACCAGCCTGGACCTGGCGGTGGCGATGCTGGAGACCGACCACATGGACACCGCGTACCCGTACGGCGACAACAAGAGCGGTGACGCGGCCAACTTCGGCATCTTCAAGCAGAACTGGATGATGCTGCGGGCCGGCTGCGCGCAGTTCGCCGGGCAGTCGGAGAGCCAGTACAACAACGGTGCGGCGCTCAACTCCAACCTCGCGCAGGACGTCAACTGCCTGCACCAGAGCCAGAACCACTACGGCCTGAACACCTGGTTCGCGGGCCACCGCAACGGCTCCTCCGGGCTGGCGAACCCGAACACCGCGGACATCGCGAACTACCGGGCCGCCGTGTACTGGATCAAGGCCCAGTTGGACGCCGACTCCGCCAACCTCGGCAACGACACCCGGTTCTGGGTGCAGGTGCCGGCCATCTGAGACCCGCGCGGCAACCGCGGCAACCGCGGGGAGCACGAGCACGAGCACGAGCAAGGGCAAGAGGAAGCGATGCGCAGAGGATGGGCCGCCGCGGGTTCGGCGACCGCACTGGCCCTGGCCCTGAGCGGCTGCACCGGCGGTGGGCCCGCCCCCCTCGCGGGGGTGGTGTCCACCGCCGACCGGTCGAAGGTGTCGGGGACGATCACGGTGCTGACCAACCGGGTCGACCAGGTCGACAGCGGGCTGATGAAGAAGTACGCGGCCGAGTTCAACAAGCTCTACCCGAAGGTGAAGGTGGAGTTCGAGGGTCTGGTCGACTACGAGGGCGAGGCCGCCGACCGGCTGGCCAAGGGCGACTACGGGGACGTGCTGCTGATTCCGGACAGCCTGCCGGCCGGCCAGTACCCCGTCTACTTCAGCTCGTTGGGGAACTCCCGCGAGCTGTCGGACACCTTCGACTACATCGACTACGGCACCGTCGACGAGCACGTGTACGGCATCGCCAACATCGGGATCGCCTCCGGGCTGGTCTACAACAAGGCGGTGTGGGCGAAGGCCGGGATCACCGAGTGGCCCACCACGCCGGACCGGTTCATCGAGGACCTGAAGGCGATCCGGGAGCGGACCCAGGCCGTCCCGTACTACACGAACTACCACGACGGCTGGCCGCTGCGGCAGTGGTCGGACGCGATCGGGGTGCCGACCTGCGACAACACCGCGCGCGACAAGCTGGCGCAGACCGCGGCGCCGTGGACGCCCGGCAAGGACCTGTACGAGATCGACAGCCTGCTGTACCGGGCGGTGCACGAGAAGCTCACCGAGTCCGAGCCGCAGACCACCGACTGGGAGACCTCCAAGACCCTGCTGGGCACCGGCCGGGTGGCGACCATGGAGCTGGGCTCCTGGGCGGTCGCCCAGATGCAGGAGGCCGCCCGGGCGGCCGGGGGCGACCCGGCGGACATCGGGTTCATGCCGCTGCCGGTGCAGCGCGACGGGCACTTCTGCACCGTGGTGCAGCCGGACTACAAGTACGCGGTCAACGTGCACTCCGCGCACCAGGAGGCCGCCCGGGCCTGGCTGGAGTGGTACGTCACCCGCTCCGGCAGCGCGGCCGCCGACGAGTCGATCTCCTCGGTGCGCGGGGCGAAGCTGCCCGCCTCGCTCCAGCCGCTGGACGACCGGGCGGTGCGGATGATCCCGCAGACCCGGGAGCAGCTGGCGAAGGTGGACGCGATCGACCGGGCCGCGGGCATCGGCCTGGACGCGCCGGACTACCGGCGCAAGCTGGTGGACCTGGCGTCGGGGGCCGTCTCCGGCGACCTGGAGGGCTACTTCGCGGACCTGAACCGGCGCTGGGGGAAGGCGCAGAAGGCCGTGGGCTGAAGCACGCCCGCCTCGAACCCCCTGATGAACCGGTAAAGCTGCTGCCCTGTCGGGCCCGTCCAGGGCTGGCGGGGCGGCAGCGGCGTTCCGGCTTTCCAGCCTGCTGGTGAGCGAGTTGACGATCACTGAAACCCATCAAGGCATTTACATAACCGGTTTATAGACAGGGCTGCTCCGGCGGGTTACGGTTCTGCTCGCGCCGCAAACCCGACCACCGGTCCGGCCGAACCACTGAGGAGCCGCACAGATGAAGGACACCACCCCGCTCGACCAGGGCTGGAGCCTGCACCACGACGGGGACCGGCTGCCCGCCGCCGTCCCGGGCTGCGTCCACACCGACCTGCTGGCCGCCGGGCTGATCCCCGACCCGTTCCTGGGCACCAACGAGTCGGAGGTGGCCTGGGTCGGCCGCCGGGACTGGACCTACACCCTCGACCTGCCCGCCCACGGCAGCCGGCACGAGCGCACCGACCTGGTCTTCGACGGCCTCGACACCGCCGCCACCATCACCCTCGGCGGCACCGAGCTCGGCTCCACCCGCAACATGCACCGCCGCTACCGGTTCGACGCCACCGGCCTGGCCGGCGAGCTGAAGGTCGAGTTCACCAGCGCCTACACCGAGGCCGAGCGGGTCCGCGCCCTGGTCGGCGACCGGCCCAACGTCTACCCCGAGCCGTTCCAGTACATCCGCAAGATGGCCAGCAGCTTCGGCTGGGACTGGGGCCCGACCCTGCCCGGCGCGGGCATCTGGAAGCCCGCCCGGCTGGAGCACTGGTCCACCGCCCGGCTCGCCGAGGTCCGCCCGCTGGTCACCGTCGACGGCGGCACCGGCCGGGTCGAACTGCACGTCACCGTCGAGCGCACCGCGAGCGGCGCCGGCCGCCCGCTCACCGTCCGCGCCGCGGTGGCCGGCGCCGAGGCCGAGGCCGTCCTCGACGGCGACACCGGCGTGCTCACCCTGGAGGCCGCCGACGTCGCCCTCTGGTGGCCCCGCGGCTACGGCGAACAGCCCCGCTACGACCTCGTCCTCACCCTCGCCGACGGCGACGACCCGCTCGACACCTGGCAGCGCCGGATCGGCTTCCGCACCGTCGAACTGCGCACCGCCCCCGACGCCGCCGGCACCCCCTTCACCCTCGCCGTCAACGGCGAGGCGCTGTTCGTCCGCGGCGCCAACTGGATCCCCGACGACACCCTGATCACCCGGGTCACCCCCGCCCGCTACCGCCACCGCCTCCAGCAGGCCGCCGACGCCAACATCGACCTGATCCGGGTCTGGGGCGGCGGCATCTACGAGCAGGAGGCGTTCTACGAGGCGTGCGACGAACTCGGCCTGCTGGTCTGGCAGGACTTCCTGTTCGCCTGCTCCGCCTACCCCGAGGAGCAGCCGCTGCGCGGCGAGATCGAGGCCGAGGCCCGCGACAACGTGGTGCGCCTGATGCCGCACCCCTCGCTGGTGCTGTGGAACGGCAACAACGAGAACCTCTGGGGCTTCCGCGACTGGGGCTGGGAGGACGAACTGAAGGGCGACTCCTGGGGCGAGGGCTACTACCTCGGCCTGCTGCCCCGGATCGTCGCCGAACTCGACCCCACCCGCCCCTACTCGGCCGGCAGCCCCTGGTCCGGCAGCTGGGACCACCACCCCAACGACACCGACCACGGCACCCACCACTCCTGGGAGGTGTGGAACCGGCAGGACTTCGCCGAGTACCGCGCCAGCGTCCCGCGCTTCGTCTCCGAGTTCGGCTGGCAGGCCCCGCCCGCGTACGCCACCCTGCGCCGCGCCCTGCCGGACGAGGAACTCGCCGCCGACTCGCCCGGCATGCTGCACCACCAGAAGGCCGAGGACGGCAACGGCAAGCTGAACCGCGGCGTCGAGCGGCACTTCGAACTGCCCACCGGCCCCGGCGACTTCGACCGCTGGCACTACCTCACCCAGCTGATCCAGGCCCGCGCCATCGCCACCGGCATCGAGCACTGGCGCTCGCACTGGCCGCACTGCGCCGGCACCGTCGTCTGGCAGATCAACGACTGCTGGCCGGTCTCCTCCTGGGCCGCCGTCGACGGCGACGGCCGGCTCAAGCCGCTGCACCACGAACTGCGCCGCCTGTACGCCGACCGGCTGCTCACCCTGCAGCCCGCCGACCGCGACGGCGCCCCCCGGATCGCCCTGGTCAACCAGTCCGCCGAGCCCTGGACCACGACGCTGCGCCTGCGCCGCCTGGACGCCGACGGCAACGTGCTCGCCGAGACCGCCGCCGAGCTCACCGCCGACGCCCGGGCCGTCCACCGGCTGCCGGTGCCCGCCGAACTGCTGCCCGCCGACGGCTCCGGCAAGGAGTACCTGGTCGCCGACGCCGACGGCCTGCGCGCCGTGCACTTCCCCGTCCCCGACAAGGCGTTCGGCTACCCGCGGCCGGAGTACGAACTGGCCGTCGAGGAGGCCGCCGACGGCGCCTTCGACGTGGTCGTCACCGCCCGCACCCTGGTCCGCGACCTGCTGCTGCAGGCCGACCGGATCGACCCGGCCGCCGCCGCCGACCGCGGCCTGACCACCCTGCTGCCCGGCGAGCGCACCACCATCCGGGTGCACGGCGCCACCGCCGTGCCCACCGCCGGACAGGTCCGGGAGGCCGTGTTCTGCGTCGAGCCGTCCTGAACCGCCTTGTGCGTCGGGTGAGTTGAGATCCGGCACCACGGGCCGGTCCGGTCTGCGGACGGGACCGGCCCGCGGTGCGCCCGGGCCCGGACTGTGTCATGAATGGTCGAGGCGCCGCCGTCCCGCCCGCTCCGGGCCGCACGAGCACGCCAGCCCTTCCCTCCCGCCGGGCCGGCCCCAGCGCGGCCGCCCGGCCCCCGGATCGGAGCCACCCATGCCCCACTGCACCACCCGCGACGGCGTCGAGATCTTCTACAAGGACTGGGGGAGCGGCCGCCCGGTCGTCTTCATCCACGGCTGGCCGCTGAACGGCGACGCCTGGCAGGACCAGCTGAAGGCCGTCGCCGACGCGGGCTTCCGCGGCATCGCCCACGACCGGCGCGGCCACGGCCGCTCCACCCCCGTGTACGACGGCTACGACTTCGACACCTTCGCCGACGACCTGAACGACCTGCTCACCAGCCTCGACCTGCGCGACGTCACGCTGGTGGCGCACTCGATGGGCGGCGGCGAGCTGGCCCGCTACATCGGCCGGCACGGCACCGAGCGGATCCGCTCCGCGGTGCTGCTCTCCGCCATCCCGCCGCTGATGCTGCAGGGCCCGGACAACCCGGACGGCGTCCCGCAGGAGGTCTTCGACGGCATCAAGGCGGGCATCCTCAAGGAGCGCTCGCAGTTCTGGAAGGAGTCCTCGGTCGGGTTCTTCTCCGCGGACCGCCCCGGAAGCAAGGTCACCGAGGGCAACAAGGACGCCTTCTGGTACATGGCGATGGCCGAGACCATCGAGGGCGGCGTGGCCTGCGTCGACGCCTTCGCGCACACCGACTTCCACGCGGACCTGAAGAAGTTCGACGTCCCGCTGCTGGTCGTCCACGGCGACGACGACCGGATCGTCCCGATCGACGCCACCGGCCGCAGGACCGCCGCCCTGGTGCCCGGCGCGGTGCTCAAGGTCTACGAGGGCGGCTCGCACGGCATCGCGCTGGTGCCCGACGACAAGGAGAGGTTCAACCAGGACCTGATCGAGTTCCTCAAGTCCTGACGGGCCGTCAACGGGGTGCTGGACACCGGCCCGCCGGGTGCGGGATCCGGTCCGTCCGGGTGCGGCATCCGGTCCGTCCGGGGCGGAAACCGGTGGGCCGGGCGGGGGCGGGCTGAGAGGATCGGGCGCATGACCACGACCACCACCACCGCCCGGCAGGCCGCCCGCGACGCGCTGGAGGGCCTGGCCCTCGGGGACGCCTTCGGCGAGCGCTGGTTCGAGCTGTTCCGGGCGCCCGCCGAGGCGGTCGAGCAGATCCGGGCCCGCCGCACGCCCGAGGAGTCGCCCTGGCACTGGACGGACGACACCGCGATGGCCCTGTGCGTGTACCGGGCGCTGCTCGACCAGGACGGGGTGAACCGCACCCGGCTGGCCGCGATGTTCGGCGCGACCTTCCTGGCCGACCCGGCCCGCGGCTACGGCTACGGGATGACCCGGCTGCTGCCGGTGCTCGCCGAGCGGCCCGAGCGGTGGAGCAGCGAGGCCCGCGAGCTGTTCGAGGGGCAGGGCAGCCTCGGCAACGGCGCCGCGATGCGGGTCGCCCCGCTGGGTGCCTGGTTCGCCGACGACCTGGACGAGGCCGCCGAGCAGGCCGCCTACTCCGCCGAGGTCACCCACACCCACCCGGAGGGCGTCGCCGGGGCGGTGGCCGTCGCGGTGGCCGCCGCGCTGGCGGCCCGCGGCCGGACGGCCGACGGCGGACCGGCCGGGGCCGCCCTGCTGCACGAGGTGGCCGCCCGCACCCCCGCCGGGGCGATCCGGGCGGGCGTCACCGCGGCCGCCGACCTGCCCGCCGGGACGGCGCCGTGGCGGGCCGCCGACCTGCTCGGCAACGGGCAGCGGATCCGGGCCTCCGACACCGTCCCGTTCGCGCTCTGGTCCGCCGCGCACCACCTCGACGACCTGGCGGGCGCGCTGTGGACCACCGCCGAGGGCCTCGGCGACGTCGACACCACCTGCGCGATCACCGGCGGCGTGGTCGCCGCCCGCACCGGCCTGTCCGGCGTCCCGGCGGCCTGGCTGGAGCGCCGGGAGACGCTGCCGGAGTGGGTGGCGGAGGGGGAGTAGCGGGGGAGTAACGGGGGAGTGGGCGGCGGGCCGGGGCGGGGCTCAGCGGGCCGCGGCGTGGCGGGTCTCAGCCGGCCGGGGCGTCCAGCCGGGCGAGCTGCCCGGGGGTCAGGCGCAGTGCCCCGGCGTCGAGGTTCTCGGCCAGGTGGGCGGGGTTCGAGGTGCCGGGGATGGCGAGCACGTGCGGGCCGCGGTGCAGCGTCCAGGCGAGCCGGACCTGGGCGGGGGTGGCGCCCAGCTCGGCGGCGACGGCGGTGACCCGGGCGTCCCGCTCGGCGGCGGGGGCGGCCTCCCGGGCCGGGCCGGAGATGGCGAAGAACGGGACGAAGGCGATGCCGAGTTCGCGGCAGAGGTCGAGCGTCCCGTTCTCGTCGGCGAGGCGGCGGTCCAGGCCGTAGGAGTTCTGCACGCACACCACGGGGGCGATCGCGCGGGCCTGGTGGACGTGCTCGGGGCGGGCGTTGGACAGGCCCAGGTGCCGGATCAGCCCGGCCCGCCGCAGGTCGGCGAGCACGCCGAAGTGCTCGGCGACGGACTCCACGTCCGGCCCGTTGCGGCGCAGGTTGACCAGGTCGAGGTGGTCGGTGCCGAGCTGGCGCAGGTTCTCCTCGACCTGGGCGCGCAGCTGGTCGGGCCGGGCCATGGTGTACCACTCGCCGTCCGGGGTGCGGCCGGGGCCGACCTTGGTGGCCACGGTGATCCGGTCGGCGCCGGGCCAGCCGGCCAGGGCCCGGCCGATCAGGGCGTTGGCGGAGCGCAGCGGCGAGAAGTAGAACGAGGCGGTGTCGACGTGGTCCACGCCGTGCTCGAACGCGGTGTGCAGCAGCCGGACGGCGGCCGCCCGGTCGATCGGCGGGCCGTCGGAGTTGCCGTGCATCCCGTTGCCGGTCAGCCGCATCGCGCCGTAGCCGAGGCGGTTCACCGCCAGGTCGCCGAGCTGCCAGGTCCCCGCCGCCGAGGCGTGTGCGGTCATGTCCGTCCCCCTGTTGGTGCCGTGTCGGTGCTGCGCCGGTGCCGGTGCCGGTGCCGGTGTCGGTGCCGGGTGCTGCCGGTGCGTCAGGTGTCGGAGTATGGGCCCGCGCCGGACGGTCGCGACAGGGCCCCGGACCTTGAGTGATCTCACACCCGGAGCGGGAACGAACGGCCCGGCGTGCCGCGTTGGATCGGGTGTACGGCACCTGCGGGGGAGGCGTCCGGCCCGGGCCTCGGGGGGCACTCGGCGCGGTGGGCGGGAGCGGCTAGGCTGGCCCGGCCGGTTCTTTACTGAAATTTTCCTGTGTGCCGTACGGCCGTGCTGCGCGATTGCGATTGCGATCGTGCTGTGCGCCGGGCCGACGGCCCTCGTCCTGCCCAGACGGAGGTACTCCGCCTTGCACGTCGATCAATGGATCAATGACGTCCCACCGACCCTGGTGTACGTCATCATCGGTCTGATCATCGGACTGGAGAGTCTGGGCATCCCGCTGCCCGGCGAGATCGCCCTGGTCACCGCCGCACTGCTGGCCGCCAAGGGCACCGTCAGCCCGTGGGGCGTGGCGCTCTGCGCGATCGCCGGCGCGATCATCGGCGACTCGATCGGCTACGCGATCGGGCACAAGGGCGGCCGGCCGCTGTTCGAGAAACTCGGCCGGAAGTTCCCCAAGCACTTCGGGCCGGACCACCTGGCCACCGCCGAGCGGCAGTTCCAGCGCTGGGGCATGTGGGCGGTGTTCTTCGGCCGCTTCGTCGCCCTGCTGCGGATCTTCGCGGGCCCGCTGGCCGGCACCCTGCGGATGCCGTACTGGAAGTTCCTGATCGCCAACGTGCTGGGCGGCGTGGTCTGGGCCGGCGGCACCACGCTGCTGGTGTACCAGGTCGGCAAGGTCGCCGAGAAGTACCTGCAGGGCGCCTCGTACATCGGGCTCGGCGCGGCCGTGCTGTTCGGCGCCGGGTCGGCGCTGCTGCTCAAGCGGAAGGCGAAGAAGTCCCGCGCCGAGCACCCGGAGCAGTCCGGCGGCAAGAGCGGCGAACCGCTCGCCGAGACCTTCGCGGAGACCGCCGACTGACCCCGTCCGCTCCACCGAGGCCGCCGCGACCCCCTGCCGGGCACGGCGGCCTCGACGTGTCCGGGGCCGTCCGGGCCGGGCCGCGTTCCGGCGTGTCCGGGGCCGGGCCGGAGTAGGGTCGCACCCGCACGCCGGTCACGGCGCGATCACGGAGTGGGGAGAGGCAATGCAGGAGAAGGACCCGCAGGTGTGGACCGCGGTGGACGAGTACGCCGAGGACCTGCTGTTCGCACCGGACGCGGTGCTGGACGCGGCGCTCGCGGCGGCCGACGAGGCCGGGCTGCCGAAGATCGCGGTGGCCGCCAACCAGGGCCGGCTGCTGCACCTGCTGGCCCGGATGCAGGGCGCCCGGCGGATCCTGGAGATCGGCACGCTGGCCGGCTACAGCACCATCTGGCTGGCCCGCGCCCTGCCCGCCGACGGCACCCTGACCACCCTGGAGATCGACCCCGCGCACGCCGCCGTCGCCACCGCCAACCTGGACCGGGCCGGCCTCGCCGACCGGGTCGAGGTCCGCCTCGGCCCGGCCCGGGACAGCCTGGCCGACCTGGTCGACCGGGGCGCGCAGCCCTACGACTTCTTCTTCGTCGACGCCGACAAGGCCAACATCCCGCACTACGTCGCGGCCGCGCTGGAGCTGTCCCGGCCCGGCTCGGTGATCGTCGTCGACAACGTGGTGCGCGGCGGGAAGCTCGCCGACGCCGACAGCACCGACCCGGCGGTGCGGGGCGTCCGGCGGATGCACGAACTGATCGCGGCCGAGCCCCGGTTGGAGGCCACCACCGTGCAGACCGTCGGCAGCCGCGGCCACGACGGGTTCACCCTGATCCGGGTCGGCGGCGACGGAGTGGAAGACTGACCACCATGCGCATCGGACTCCTCGGCACCGGCCCCTGGGCGGGCTTCGTGCACGCCCCCGCCCTGGCCGCCCACCCCGACGTCACCTTCGCCGGACTCTGGGGCCGCCGCCCCGAGGCCGCCGCCGAACTCGCCGCCGTCCACGGCGTCCCCGCCTACCCGACGGTGGACGCCCTGCTCGCCGACGTCGACGCGGTCGCCATCGCCCTCCCGCCGGACGTGCAGGCCGAGTACGCGACCCGGGCCGCGCAGGCCGGCAAGCACCTGCTGCTGGACAAGCCGGTCGCCGCCACCGTCGACGCCGCCCGCGCCGTCGAGGACGCGGTGGCCGCCTCCGGCGTCGCCACGGTGGTCTTCTTCACCACCCGCTTCGGTCCCGCCCAGGACGCCTGGATCGCCGAACAGGCCGCCCAGGACGGCTGGTTCACCGCCCACTGCCACTGGATCGGCTCGGTCTTCACCACCGACAGCCCCTACGCCGCGTCCCCCTGGCGGCAGCAGAAGGGCGCCCTGTGGGACGTCGGCCCGCACGCGCTCTCCGTCCTGCTGCCCGTCCTCGGCGAGGTCGACCGGCTGACCGCCGCACCCGGCCCCGGCGACACCACCCACCTGGTGCTGCGCCACCGCGGCGGCGCCTCCAGCACCGTCACCCTCAGCCTCACCGCCCCGCCCGCCGCCTCCGCCGACGGCGCCGCCGTCGAACTGCGCGGCACCGCCGGCGTCACCACCCTCCCCGGCCGCGACGAGCACCCCACGGCCGCGTTCGCCCGCGCGCTGGACGGCCTGCTCGCCTCCGCGAAGAGCGGCGAACCGCACCCCTGCGACATCCGGTTCGGCCGCCAGGTGGTGGAGGTGCTGGCCGCCGCCGAGGAGCAACTGCTGCGCGGCGGGCGGTAGTCGGAGCCGGCCGGGGAACCGGTCAGGGAGCCGGTCGGGGTCACCGCGACCCGGCGGGCTCCTCCGGTTCGGGGTCCGGTTCGGCGTTCGGTTCGGCGTTCGACTGGGACCGCTTCCAGGGGCGGGGGATCCGCGCCACCAGGCTGCTCCCGGTGGTGGTGGCGGCGTCCTTGCCGGTCTCCTCGGCGTCCGTGGCGTCCTCGAAGTCCTCGAGGTCCGCGAGGTCGTCCAGGCCCTCGAAGCCCTCGACGTCCTCGACGTCGATCACGTCACCGGTGTCCGCCCGCGCGCCCGTGGCCAGCTCCAGGCCGGAGAGGTGGTTCTTCAGCCGCTTGGCCATCGGGAGGTAGGTCGCCAGGGTGAGCCCGCCGGAGAGGACGGCACCGACCACCGGGATGGCCTTGGAGACGCCCTTGGCGAAGGTCTGCTTCGTCATCTGGACGCCCAGGTAGGCCGCGACCTTCTTCACCACCGGGTAGACGACGCCCTTGGTGAGCGCCTTCCGGGGCAACTGCTTGACCAGCTGCTCGGATATCGCCTTCGCCAGCTTCCCGACCGCGACGTTCGCGGAGTGGGTGCCGTACATGACGCCGAGGAAGAGCGTGAGCACGCCCTTGGTCGCGTCGTCGAGGTCGTCCTCGCCGGAGAACAGGTCGGGCCAGCTGTAGAGGTAGGCGAGCTTCTGCGCGATCCGCAGCATGTGGCCGAAGTACTGGGCCAGGTCGGCGGGCACGGTGGCCGGGAGGAAGAGCACGCCGGGGATCCCGGCCGCGGCGGAGAGCGCGCTGACCTTGCCCGCCTCGTAGCGGATGGAGTCGTTGGCCGCCTTCTCCAGCACCTCGGCCGGGATGCCCGCCGCCGCCGGGCTCTCCCGGACCGCCCGTTCGACCTGCTCCGCGGAGCAGCTGCGCGCCAGCGTCTTGCGCAGGTACGCCTCCCGGTCGATGCGCACCCCGGGGAGGTTCGCGGCGTACATCAGCACGGCGGAGAAGCGCAGTTCGGGGTTCTCGGGCGTTATGTTCGCGGTCACGGCAGGAACCTACCGCATCAGGAGCACACCTGATCTTTTCCAAACATCCACCGGGACCCGGGAGTTGGCCCGGTCACGGGGTGGCCGGGCGGCGGTCGGCCGGGCGGCGGGGCGGGATCGGGGTGGCGGGGAAGTCGCGGGGGCCGGTCCACAGGGCGGGGACGGCGTCCGCGCGGCGGGCCAGTTCGTAGGCGACGGACTCGTAGTTGACCCGCCAGCCGCGGAAGTGCGGCCAGGCCTCGGCGACCGTCCGCTCCAGGGTCAGGCCCGCGGCCGTGACCAGGGCGGCGGCCGCGTCGAACTCGGCGTACGTCAGCCGGATCGGCTCGTCCGGGTCCGGGTCCGGCTCGAACGGGATGCGCACGGCGGTGGCGATGTCGCGCAGCGCGGTGAACCCGGCGCGCAGCAGCAGGCGGGCCTCCGGCGGGGCGGAGCGCGGGTTGAGGGCCAGCTGCATCGCGGCGGCGTCCATCACCGCGATCAGGCCGACCACCCAGCTGCGGTACGGCTGCGGGGAGCGGAACGAGATCAGCACCGGGTAGTTGGAGTGGCCCTCGCCGAGGTCGGCCGCCAGCCGCTCCCAGTCCCGGTACAGCTCCGGCAGTTCGCTCTCGGTGCGCACCAGCGCCTGCCGGGCCAGCAGTTCCGGCCCCCAGGCCGGCTCGCCCGCCCGCGACTGCAGCAGCGTCACCTCCAACTCCCGCCGGTTGTACGCCCCGTACAGGGTCGGCAGGTAGGCGATCAGCAGCGCGATGATCAGCGGGCCGTTGGCCGCCGCCAGGAAGTCGATCACCGACAGGTGCAGCCGGTCGCCGCTGGCGAAACCCAGCGTGAACAGGCTCGACCCGGCCTCCCGGAACGCCACCCGCCACGCCAGGTCGGACGTCCCCTGCAGCAGCAGGGTGTACGCGAGCAGCGTCGACAGCAGCCAGCAGCCCAGCATCCCCAGCAGGATCAGCGGCGCCAGCCAGGTCTGCGCCCGGTCGATCGCGCGGTAGCCGCCGAACGGCGCCGCCACCGTCCGCAGCACCCGGCGCAGCACCGACCAGAGCCGGATCACCAGCGCCGAGTACAGCCCGCGCGGCACCACCAGGGTGCGCAGGATGCTCGCCGCCGTCACCAGCAGCAGCGCCGCCCCGGCCACCGTGAAGATCACTCTCATGCGGTCATTGTGACGGCAGCCCGGCCGCCGCCCGGCCACGGGCCTGCCGTGTCCGCCGCCCGGGCCGCCCGGGCCGTGAAAGCATCGGCCGCAGCACCGCCCGTCCGCCCCTTCCCCGGAGAGAGCCGAGCCCGCCCGTGCCGAACAGCCCCGTGCCGGACAGCCCTGCGTCGGACAGCCCCGTGCCGGACAGCCCCGTGCCGTCCGCGCCGGTGATCCGGATCGACACCCCCGGCTCCTTCGCCCGGAGCGTCTTCCACGAACGCCACCCCGTCCTGCTCCGACAGGTGCTCGACGCGCTGCCCTACGGCCCGCAGCAGCGCGCGGACCTGGCGGAACTGCTCGCCCGGAGCACCGGCGGCGGCCCGCTGCACCCGCCCGCCGGGGACGACCCGGACGCGGCGCGCTGGCAGGAGTGGGGCGCCGGACTGTGGGGGCGGAGCTGGGACGAGGCGCCGTTCCTGTGGGCGGAGAGCTACTTCTACCGGCAACTGCTGGACGCCACCGGCTACTTCCGGCCCGGCCCCTGGCAGGGCGTCGACCCGTTCGCGCCGTTCAAGGCCGCCGAACTGGCCGGCCCGGCCGTCGACGGCGAACTCGCCGCCCTCGACCACCCCGGGGCGACCCGGCCCCGGGCCCTGCTCTCCGCCGCGCTCTGGGGCAACCGGGCCGACCTCGGCTTCCGCCTCACCGCCGAGGACGGCGCCGCCGCCCCCGACCTGGTCGCCGACGACAGCGCCGCCCTGTGGACCGCCCTCGAACGGGGCCGCGGCGGCCGGGTCGGCCTGATCGCCGACAACGCCGGCCGGGAACTGCTCCCCGACCTGGTCCTGATCGACCACCTCCTGACCTCCGGCCTCGCCGGACACGCCGCCCTCTACGTCAAACCCCACCCCTACTTCGTCTCCGACGCCACCACCGCCGACACCCTCGCCACCCTCGCCCGGCTGCGCACCGCCCCCGGCCGGGCCGCCGCGGCGACCGGCGAACGCCTCCGGCGGGCCGTGGCCGACGGCACCCTGACCATCCGCACCCACCCGTTCTTCTGCGCCCCGCTCCCCTTCGACGCGATGCCCGCCGACCTGCGGGACGACCTGGCCGGCGCCACCCTCACCATCCTCAAGGGCGACCTCAACCACCGCCGCCTGGTCGGCGACCGCCACTGGCCCCACACCACCCCCTTCGCCCCCCTCACCGCCTACTTCCCCACCCCCGTCGCCACCCTCCGCACCCTCAAGTCCGACGTCGCCGTCGGCCTCGCCCCCGCCACCCTCGCCCGCCTCGACGCCACCGGCACCCGCTGGCGGACCGACGGGCGGCACGCCCTGATCCAGTTCCGCGCCTAGGGTCCGGTCCTCCTCCCCGCGCCCGCGGCAGACCGGGGTGCCGCGAGGCGCCGGCCGTCCTGTGACCTGCCGGTAGGATGGTGTGTTCGTACGCGGGTGGGGTCGGGTGGTGGCGTGGTGCGGTTCGGCGTTCTGGGGCCGTTGGAAGTCCGTCAGGAGGGGGTCCTGGTCGAGGTGCCCCGGCCGCGGATGCGGGCGGCCCTCGCGTTCCTCCTGCTGAACGCGGGTCGGCCGGTGAGCATTCACCGGATGGTGGATGCGTTGTGGGGCGAGACGGCTCCGAGGACGGCCCGCGCTCAGGTGCACACCGTGATCTCGACGCTGCGCAAGGCGCTGCCGTCGGAGTCGGCGGGCCTGCTGTCCTTCGACACGGCCGGCTACCGGTTCGCGGTGCCCGACGGCGACGTGGACGCGGCGGCGTTCTCGGCGTTGCTGACCGGCGCGAAGAGCCTCGCGGAGCGCGGGGACCAAGTGGCAGCGGCGGATCACCTTCGCCGGGCTCTCGCCCTGTGGCGCGGCGAGGCGCTGAGCGGCATCGAGGCGCCGTTCGCGGAACCCGCCCGGTTGCGGCTGGAAGAGGAGCGGTTCGCCGCGCACGGCCTGTTGGCCGATCTCGACCTCGCTGCCGGTCGGCACCGCGCGCTCGTTCCTGAGCTGACCGCGCTGCTGCGCGCGTACCCGGCGCGGGAGGACATCGCCGTGCGCCTGGCCACCGCCCTCCACAGGTGCGACCGGCAGGCCGACGCGCTGGCCGTGGTCCGGGAGACCCGCGCGTTCCTGCTCAGGGAGTTCGGGCTCGACCCGGGCGATGGGCTCGTCGCCTTGGAGACGGCGCTGCTGTCAGGGCGCTTCGAGGCGCCGTCGGAGGAGCCGTCCGCCAAGGCCGTCCGGAGGGAAGCCGGTCCCGGAAAGGTCCGGCCGGCCCAGCTTCCGCAGACACCGCACGGATTCGTCGGGCGGACGGCGGAGTTCGGCAGGCTGACAGCGCTGGCGCGCGGTGGGAGCGGCGATGCGCGGATCGCTCTGGTGACCGGTCCCGCCGGCGTCGGCAAGACCTCCGTCGCCGTGCACTGGGCCCAGTCCGTCGCCGACGACTTCACCGACGGGCAACTGTTCGTCGACCTGCACGGCTACGACGAGGGCGAGTGCGAGCCCGCCGCCCGGGTGCTCGAACGGTTCCTGCTGGCCCTGGGCGTCCCGGGTCACCGGATTCCCGAGGACCCGGTGCTGCGGGAGGACCTCTACCGTTCCACCGTCGCCGGTCGCAAGCTCCTGGTGGTCCTGGACAACGCGCGGGACTACGAACAGGTACGGCCGCTGCTGCCCGGCTCCGCGCAGGGCTTCACCGTGGTCACCAGCCGGGTCAGGCTCGGTGGCCTCGTCGCGAGGACGGGCGCCGCACCGGTGCCGCTGGGCGTGCTTCCGGCCGCAGAGGCGATCGAGGTGCTGGCCCGCCTGGCCGGCCGGGAGCGGGTGCGGGCCGCACCGGAGGCAGCCGCCGAACTGGCGCAGCTGTGTGGCGGACTGCCCCTGGCGCTGCGCATCTCCGCCGTCCGGCTCCTGGACGAACCCGAAGCACCTCTCAGCGGCCTGACGGTCGAGCTGGCCCCGGAGAGCGACCGGCTGGCCGGACTTTCCCTGCCGGGCGACGAGTTGACGGTTTCCGGGGCGTTGGAACACAGCTACCGCCGCCTCCCCACCGACCAGGCACGGTTCTTCCGGCTGCTCGCCCTGCACCCCGGCGCGGCGATCCCGGCCGCGGCCGCCGGCGCGCTGTGGGGCGCTCCGGAGACCCCTCTCAGCGCCGCGCTGCCCCCCGAGGCCCGTGCGCTCCTGCGCTCCCTGGAATCCGTCCACCTGGTCGAGCGGGTGGCCGACGACCAGGGACGCCACCGCATGCACGACCTGGTGCGCCTGTACGGCCGTCAGATCGCGGCGTCCTCCAAGGCCGAGGGGACAGCCGCACTCGGCCGGCTCTTCGACTGGTACATCGCGCACGCGGACGCGGCGCACGCGCTGCTGGACCCGCGCAGGTTCCGCCCTCCCACGGAGCTCGACCACAGCTGGTCGGGCCCGCCACCGTTCGAAGGAGAGGCGGAGGCACAGGACTGGTACGCCCGGGAGTCCGAGAACCTCGCGGCGCTGACCCGGCTGGGAGCAGCCGTGGGCGAGCACCGCGCCGTGTGGCAGCTGGCGGTCCTCCACCTCCCGTACCTGCTGCGCAGCCACCGGCTCGGACTGCTGGCCGAACTCCAGCGGATCGGCGAGAGCTCGGCTGCGGCGCTCGGCCACGACTCCGCTGCGGCGACGCTTGCGAACAACCAGGGGATCGCTTACGCGATCCGCCGCGACCGGCAGGCCAAGGAGCACTTCGACCGCGCCATCGCCTTGTACGGGCGCGTCGGTGACGTGACCGGCGTCGTCCGTGCACGGCTCAACATCGGCAACCTGCACTACGAGTTCCGCGAGCTGGCCGAGGCGGCCGGCTATCAGGAGCAGGCGGTCGAGGCGGGCCGGGCGAGCGGCAAGAAGGACCTGCTCGCCGTCGCTCTGGCCAACCTCGCCCTCGTGCGGACCGACCAGGGCCGGCACGCCACTGCCCGGGACCTGCTCACCGAAGCGGTGGCGATCCACGAAGCGGGCGGGAGCGACCATGCGGCGGCCGTCGCGCACGGCCAGCTCGCCTGGGTCCTGCAGCGGCTCGGCGTCTTCCAGGAGGCGTTCGAGCTGAGCGATCGGTCGCTCGCCGTCGCCCGTCGCTTCGACGACAGGTTGCTGGCCGGCCGGATGCTGGACCAGATGGGCATGGCCCGCGCCGCCCAGGGCCGTGTCCCGCAGGCGCGCGCCTACTGGGAGCAGGCCATGGAGACGTTCACCGAGATCGGCAGCGTGGAGGCGGAGACGGTGCGGGCAAGGCTCATCGAGCACTGCTGCTGAGTGTTGTCCGCAGCAGGTGGACGATGTCGTCCAGGCCGATCACCAACACTCCGAGAACCGCCGCGGTGGCCGCCGCCGCCACCGCCAGTGGCAGGGGCGGCATGCCGCCGCAGGGCAGCGCGGCAACGACCGCGGTGCAGCCGAGAGCGGTGTTGCGGGTGAGGAAGAGTGCGGTCGATCCGGCAGCGGGTGCGGTGGGCGCGCCGAAGCACTGGCAGTCGGCCGCACGGCCGGCCGCCACGGTGGTGGCCGTGAAGACGGCGAGCATGCCGATGACGAGGACCGGACCGGCCTCCTGGTCGGCCAGGAGCAGGACGGTGGTGGCCGCCTCGACGGCCACCACGGACACGGCGGTGGCCGTCCGCAGGCGTGGGGCGATCCAGGGGAACGAGCGCAGCCCTGCCGCGAATTCGGCCAACTTCCGCCGGTTGCGCCCTTTGGTGGCGGCGGCTGCCGCGAACACGACGGCGAGCAGCAGCCGGGCGGTGAGGTGGAGGGTCGTCATGCGTGCTCCTCCTGGGGACGGTGCTGGTACCCCTCCGCCTGGGCGGTGAACAGCTCGGCGTAGCGGCCGTTGCGGGCGAGGAGTTCGCGGTGGCTGCCCTCTTCGGCGACGCGTCCGCCGTCGATGACGACGATCAGGTCCGCACCCCGCAGGGCGGAGAGCCGGTGGGAGATCAACAAGGTGGTGCGCCCGGCGCGGTGGTGGGCGAGCGTCTCGTGGACGCGTCGCTCGGCGAGGGGATCGAGACCGGAGCTCGGCTCGTCGAGGACGAGCAGGTCCGCGTCGGCGCGCAGGAGGGAACGGGCAAGGGCGACGCGCTGCCACTGGCCGCCGGAGAGGAGGACGCCACCCTCCTGGTCGTCGTCCAGGAAGATTCGGCTCAGCAGGGTGTCGTAGCCCTTCGGGAGTGCGATCAGGGTGCCGTCGATGTCGGCGCGTGCGGCGGCGGTCCTGATCCCGTCGAGGTCCTCGATTCGTTCGGGGGCGCCGACTCCGATGTTGTCCCGGGCACTGAGGTCGTACATGGTGTAGTCCTGGAAGGTCGCCCCGATGCGTCGGCGGAGTTCCTCGACCGACAGGGTGCGGATGTCGGTGCCGTCCCACAGGATGCGGCCCCGTTCGGGGTCGTAGAAACGGCACAGCAGTTTGACCAGGGTGCTTTTGCCGGCGCCGTTGGCGCCCACCAGACCGACGGCGCGGCCGTGCGGGAGGTGGAGGTCGACGCCGCGCAGGGCCCAGGGGGCATCGGGGCCGTAGCGGAACCACACGTTCTCGAAGGTGATGCCCCGGCGGAGCGGCCCGGGGTGGAGGCCGCCGTCGGGGAGGTCCGACGGCAGCCGCAGCAGGTCGAAGTAGTGTCCAAACAGCCGCAGGGCCTCCTCGGTGCGGCCGAACTGCGCCACCAGCGAGGCGAGGGCGCCTTGCACGGCGGCGACGGCGCCGGTGAAGAGCGTCAGTTCGCCCACCGTGACACGACCGTCGGCGACCTGGCGGACGACGACGACGGCGGCGAGGCCTGATGCCGCGGCGGCTGCGATGCCGAGCGCGGACTGGACGAGGGCGTTGCGGCGGGCGATCAGGACGTCGGCGTCGGCGGCGCGGCGCTGCGCATCCATGGCCTTGTGGTGGAACAGCCGGCCCGTACCGAACAGCCGGATCTCCATCGCCGCCCGGCGGTCGGTCAGCAGCATCCGGTAGGAGAGCTGGCGACGGGCGTTGGCCATCATGGTCCGGGTGGTGTCGGCGGCGTGCCGGGCCGCCCGGAGCTGGCCCGCGGCCGCCAGCGCGACGGTCAGGAGGAGCAGGACGCCCATGGGCGGCCATGTGGCCAGCACCAGCCCGAGGAAGCTGGCGATGGTGACCGTGCTGCGAGCGGCCGTGAGCAGAAGGTCGAGGACCTGCCGCGGGGCGTGTTGGGCGGACTGTTCCGCGAGGCGGACGGTGTCCTGGACAGTCGGGTCCTCGAAGGGGCGAAGCCCGCGGAAGTCGTTGATGCGGCGGTAGAGCCGGTCGTGGACGAGGAGGTTGACGGCGCGGCCGAGGGCGACGCCGGAGAACGCCGTCGCCTGGGCGAGGACGGTGGTGGCGGCGCCCGCGGCGGCCACGGCCGCCGCCAGGAGGGACAGGTGCGCGAGGTCGACCGGGCCGGAACGGCCGGTTGCTATCAGCCGGTCGACCAGGATCTTGGTGAGGAAAGCGGCGGCAACGGGAGCCGCTCCGCTCAGCACCGCGAGGCCGAACTGCAGGAGCAGACCCCTCGGGGAGGCCTCCCACCCGAGGCGCAGGGCGCGCGCCGCCCCGTGGAGGCGCCCCGTCGGCTCCGCGCTCACGAGGCGGCCCGGGTGCCTGCCAGCGGGCGCGCCACGACGTCCAGGGTGGTGCCCGCGTGCGTGATGACGCCGTCGCGGATCCGCAGGAGCGTGGGATAGGCCATGACCCCTCCGAACGCCGCGGTCACGGAGCTGTTGTGCCCGACAAGCACGACCCGGCCGAAGCGGCCGAGCTTGGCAGCCAGCGCGGCGGTCTCCTCCGCCTCGGGGTCGCCCGTGACGAAGAACAGCGTCTTCTCGGTATCGACCGCAGCGGTCCGGTCCAATTCCGCGACCAGGTCGGCGCACGGGCCGCAGCCGGTCATGACGAACCCGGCCAGGAATTCGCCGGCCGCGAGGTCGGCGCGGCCGAGGCGGCCACCGGCGGTGGTGCCGGCGTCGAACCCGCCGATCGCGGTGCCGACGGCGGGCAGCCGGTCCATGCCCGGGCCGATCGGCCGCGACTCGATCTCACGGAGCCGGCGGATGACGGCGAAGGTCAACGAGAGGTTCAGCGCGGTGGCGATCCCCAACGCGGCCGCGAGAATGCACAGGGCGACAGTCATCAAATCCCCTAGGAAGTGCTCGGAAGCGGAATTCATGGGGACCCTAATGCTCTCGACTACTCATTCACTACCCATGCCCTACTCGCGTAATCCGGGCGGGAGTGGCGTGCATCACACTCGGAATTCCTTGCCATCCGCGACGCCATTGGCTGTACGGTTCGGACCACCACCGGCAGGGCGGTCAACCCGCCGGGAAATCGGAAATCCGATTTCCGGGGCCGGGAGTGAACAACCTCCCGGAATCCCGGGACCCCGAAACCCTGAAATTCCGAAAGGACGAACCGTGAAGAAGCTCGGGCTCATCCTCGCCGCCGCCGCCGCGCTCGCGGCGATCGCCGTGGCCGGCACCGCTCCGGCGGCCGAAACCACAGTGGCGATGAAGAACTGCCCCACCTGCCCGATCGGCTGACCGGCGGTAGGGCGGCCCTCGCGTGATGCTTCTCTCCGTCCTGTCGGCCATCGCCGCCGGCGTGCTGCTGACCGTCCGACGTGCTCTGTTCCTGGTCACCGTCCAAGGGCACAGCATGGAGCCGCAGTACTTCCCCGGCGATCGGGTTCTCGCCGTCCGCACAGGTCGGCGGAGCCCCAGGACGGGCGACGTCGTCATCGTCCGCCGTCCGGCGTGCACCTCTGCTGACGCCCGCCGCGAGCGGCTGTTCCTCAAGAACGTCGCCGCCGGACCCGGGGACCCGGTTGCCGACCTGTTCACCCCGGCCACCGGCATGTCCGCAGGGGAAACCATTCCCGAGGGGAATTTTCTCGTCCTCGGCAGGCATGTCGCCAGCGAGGACTCGAAGCAGTGGGGGTTCGTCCCCGCCGCCGATATCCAGGGCCGGGTCATCCGCCCCCGAAAGCTCGACCGGGCGAATCCCCGCCCAGGTCATGACGGTCCGGAAATCCCGGACCAGTGAAAGGAGAAAATTGATGCGCGCAATGTCCCGCGCCTTCGGCACCCGCCTCCTGGACTCCCTGCTCCGGCAGCGGACCGCCGCTGCCGGCTGCACCCCCGACTGCTGGCTCGAGCCTGCGGCGGGCGACGCCGGCAGCGGTGGCCAGTACTACCAGCGCATGTGCTGCTTCACGCAGGCCTGCACCACGCGCTGCTACAGCTGACCCTTCCGCGAACGGACGACGACCAGAGGAAAGTGAGACACCGACGATGAAGCGCTCGATGTCCGACCGGCTTCTCGGGTTCCTGCTGAAGCAGGAGCCGGCGGCAGCGGGGTGCGCCCCCGACATGGGCACCAGCTGTGGCTGCCTCGCGGGCGACTACGGCCCCGCGTACTACTGCCAGGTCTGGACGCTCAACGCGAACTGCAGCATCACCTGGGGTTCGCTGAAGCTCGTCGGCCCCTGCTGAGGCCCTCCCGCCGGCCGGTGGCCCGAACGCTCTTGAGGCGGTTCGGGAACGTTTGAGGAGATCCCGTCCGATCCGCGTGACCGGGCGGGATCTCCTCGGTACCCGGGCAGGCGGCGGAACGACCGTCCGGGAGCGCCCCGGATGCGGCCCTCCACGGGGGCGGTCGTCGTGGCTCGCCCGTGCGTTTCCGGACGGGGTCAGGAGCCGGTGCGGCCGTCGAGGAGTTCGCGGAGGATGTCGAGGTGGCCGTTGTGGCGGGAGGTCTCCTCGATGAGGTGGAGGAGGATCCAGCGGAGGTCGGGGTGGCGGCCGTCGCGGATGGACTGCTTGGCGGGGGTGTCCAGGGGGTGGTCGGCGACGAGCCGGCGGTGGACGGCGTTCTGCTGTTCGTACTCGTCGAGGAGCTGGGGGAGCGGGAAGTCGACCGCGGTGCGCATCTCCGGGTCGGGGTCCTCGTCGGTGGCGTGGACCAGGGGGCCGTCTTCCTCGGCGCCGAGGAAGACCACCTGGAGCCAGAAGTGCTCGACCCAGCGCAGGTGGCTGATCAGCCCGCAGGCGGTCATCAGGGGGGAGCCGGGCAGGGGGGAACGGCGGGCGTCCTCGGGGGAGAGGCCCTCGCACTTGGCCCGCGCGGTGGCCCGGGCGTAGTCGAGGAAGGTGGTCAGCTGGGTGCGCTCGTCCCAGGAGGGAGGCGTGTCGGTTCGCTCAGTCATCGCGGGCATTGTGCCCTGACTCCTGACGGGGCGTCGACGGATTTTCCCCGGTCGGGCGGCGATCGGGCGGGCCGGGCCGCCCGCGACCGGTGGACCCTGGAAAACATCGGCAACGGCCACGCCGGGCTGGTGGATTGACGGGAAGGAGGATGGCCGATCATGGAAAGGAAACGAAAAAGCGGTGAAGGAGGGCCGGTCGGCCGGGTAGAAAGGGTGGGTTTGCCGGAGGAATCGACGACGGAGGAGGGGGAGCGGCGATGGCACTCCCGGACGGTATGGCGGTGCGGCCCGCGGTGGCCGAGGACGCGGCGGCGGTCTGTGCGCTGCTGAACCAGGTGGACGAGATCGAGATCGGGCGGGCGGAGACCGAACTCGACGAGGTGGAGTCCGAACTGCGCGGCGAGGGCGTCGACTTGGCGCAGGACTCCTGGCTGCTGCACGACGCGGACGGGAGACTGGTCGGCTACGGTCTGGTCCGGGACCGCTCCGGCGGGGAGCGGATCGACCTCGACCAGTACCTGCTGCCGGACCAACTCGCGGGCGGACTGCACCTGTTCGACCTGATGGAGGCCCGGGCCGTCGAGCTCGCCCGCCGCAACGGCGCCGACCGCGCCGTGCTGCACCTGCTGCTCAACGCCGAGCCCACCACCGACACCGGGGCGATGCGGGACCGCGGCTGGCGGCTGGCCCGCCGCCACCACGCCCTGCGGCGCGACGTCTCCCCGGAGACCGACCCGCTGCCCGAGCCCCCCGCCGGGGTGCGGCTGCGCGACTGCACGCAGGAGGCGGACCGCCGGACCGCCCACCGGCTGCACCAGCAGACCTTCGCCGAGCACTACGACTTCAAGCCCCGCAGCTACGAGCAGTGGCTGGCCGACATCAACGCCGACACGGTCGACTGGACCAGGGTGTGGGTCGCCGAACTCGACGGCCACGGCGACGTCGCCGTGCTGCGCACCGGCGTCCGACTGCCCACCCTGGCCTGGGCGTTCAACATCGGCGTGCTGCCCGAGGCACGCGGCCGCGGCCTCGGCGGCTACCTGCTGCGGCACTTCTTCGCGGTGCACGCCGCCGACGGCCGGGCGGCCGTCGGCCTGGGCGTCGACACCGAGAACGCGACCGGCGCCCCGGAGCTGTACCGCAAGCACGGCATGGAGGTCGACTTCTCCGTCGACACCTGGGCGCTGGTGCTGCCCACCGCCTGACCCGCCCGGCCCCGGGGGAGGGGGTCAGGCGTACACCCGGGCCTGGAGGCGGTACAGCTCCGCGTACAGGCCGCCGGCGTCGAGCAGTTCCCGGTGGCCGCCGGCCTGGACCAGGCGGCCGTGCTCCAGGACCAGGATCAGATCGGCCATCCGGACGGTGGAGAAGCGGTGCGAGACCAGCACGCTGACCGCGCCGGTCCGGGCCCGGGAGTCGGCGACCAGCCGGGCGAACCGCTCGAACAGGGTCTGCTCGGCCGCCGCGTCCAGCGCCGAGGCCGGCTCGTCCAGGACCAGCAGCAGCGGGTCGCGGCGCAGCAGCGCCCGGGCCAGGCCGAGCTTCTGCCACTGCCCGCCGGACAGGTCGACGCCGTCGCCGTAGCTGCGCCCGATCAGGCCGTCCAGCCCGCCGGGGACGGCGGCGGCCACCGGGGCGGCCTCGGCGGCGTCCAGGGCGGCGGACAGGGCCGCGTCGTCGTCGATCCGGTCGAGGTCGCCGATGCCGGTGTTGTCGCGCAGGCGCAGTTCGAGGCGGGCGAAGTCCTGGAACAGGGTGGCGGTCCGGCGCTGCCAGTCGGCCGGATCGGCGGCGGCCAGGTCGACGCCGTCGACCAGGATCCGCCCGCCGGTCGGCCGGTAGAGGCCGCAGAGCAGTTTGACCAGGGTGCTCTTGCCGGCGCCGTTCTCGCCGACCACGGCGAGCGCGGTGCCGGCCGGGATGTCGAGCGTGACGTCGTCCAGGACGCGGCGGGTGCTGCCCGGGTACTGGAAGCTGACGTGTTCGAGCCGGATGCCGCGGGTCAGGAGGAGCAGAGTTGACGCAGCGTCAGAATTGTTGGAGTGGAGAGTGGTTGGGGGTTTCAGGGCGTCCAGGCGGTGGGCGGTGCGGCCGGCGTCCTGGAGGACGGTGAGCAGCTGGATCGCGGTGCCGACCTGGAGCGAGAGCTGGGCGGCCAGGGTGATCACCAGGATGACGTCGCCGAGCGGGGAGACGCCGTGCTGGGCCTGCCGGACCACCAGCCAGATCGCGGCGGCGTAGCCGAGCGCGAAGCAGAGCTGCCCGCCCGCGCGCAGGGCGGCGGCGCGGGTGTGGGCGCGGCCGAGCAGGCGGGTGCCGGCCTGCCACTCGCGGCGGTGGCGGGCCAGCAGGAAGGGTGCGGCGCCGGCCAGCCGGGCCTCCTTGGCGGTGGCGTGGCCGGTGGCGACGTCCAGCAGGTGGCGGCCCAGGCGCTGGTGCGGGGCGGCGGACTCCTTGGCGGTGTCCAGCAGCCGCTGGGCCCGGTTGCCGGCCAGCACCGGGACCGCGCCCAGCAGCGGGAGCAGCAGCAGCCACGGGTCGAGCAGGCCGAGCAGGACCGCCGTCAGCCCCAACTGGACGGCCAGGCCGCCGAGTTGCAGAGCCGCTTCGAGGGAGGCCCGGGTCCGCGGCAGGTCGTCGCGGACCAGCGCGAGGGTGTCGGCGAACCGGGGGGTGTCCAGGTCCTCCAGGCCGGGCCGACCGTGGGCGAGGGCGACCAGCCGGTTCTGCAGTTCGACCTCGCCGAGGTCGCCGAGCTCGAAGTAGGCCAGGTGCGCGAAGTGGCCCATCATCAGTTCGAGCACCAGCAGGGCGGCGGCGGCCAGGCCGAGCAGCACCGCGCCGCCACCGTGCCCGGCCAGCGTCTCGGTGGTCAGGCCCTTCAGGCACAGGGCGATCAGCGGGGTGGCCAGGCAGCCGGCCGCGACCATGGCGGCGGCCCGCAGCAGCCGGCGCGGGTCGCACCGCCAGGCGAGGGTCAGCAGGTGGCGCAGGGCCGGGATCAGGTCGGTCACCGCAGGGCCTCCTCGGCGGGCGGGGCGTCCAGGGCAGCGGGGTCGGCGGCGTGGTCGGGCGTGGCGTCAGGCGCGGTGTGGTTGGTCGAGGCGTCGGGCGTGGCGTGGTGGGGCGTGGCGTCGGCGGTGAAGCGTTCGGCCTGGGCGCGGAACAGGCGGGCGTACTCGCCGTCCAGGGCCAGCAGTTCGTCGTGGGTGCCGGACTCGGCGACCCGGCCGTCGGCGAGGACGACGATGTGGTCGGCGCGCCGGACGCTGGAGAAGCGGTGCGCGATGATGACGCTGGTGACGCCGCGGGTGATTTCGAGGAAGCGGTCGAAGAACGCGGCCTCGGCGCGGACGTCGAGCTGGGCGGTGGGCTCGTCCAGGACGAGCAGCGAGGCGCCGTCGGCGAGGGCCAGCATGGCGCGGGCCAGGGCAACCCGCTGCCACTGCCCGCCGGACAGGTCGCTGCCGCCCCGGTAGTGCGAACTGAGCACGGTGTCCAGGCCGTTCGGCAGCGCGTCGAGCACGTCGAGGACGCCGGCCCGGTCGGCGGCGGACCGCAGCGCGGGCCGGTCGGTGAGCAGGGCGGGGCGGCCGAGGGCGATGTTCTCGGCGGCGGTGAGCTCGTAGCGGGCGAAGTCCTGGAAGATCACCGCGATCCGCCGGTGCCAGTCGGCGACCGGCCGGCGGGCCAGGTCGGTGCCGCCGACGGTGATCCGTCCGGCGGTGGGTTCGCGCAGCCGGGCGAGCAGCCGCACCACGGTGGTCTTGCCCGCGCCGTTCAGGCCGACCACGGCGGTGGAGCGGCCGGGCGGCAGTTCGAGGTCGAGGTGGTGCAGCACGTCGGGGCCGTCGGGGCGGTAGCGGAAGGAGACGTCCTCCAGCCGGATCGTCCCGGCGGCGGGTGCCGCGTCGGCGGGTGCTCCATCGGCGGGCGCTGCGTCGGCGGGCACCGTTTCGGCGGGCGCCGCGTCGACGGGTGCTCCACCGGCGGGCGCCGCTTCCGCGGGCGCCGCGTCGGCGGGTGCCGCGTCCGCCGGAAGGGCCTCAGCGGCGGGCCGCTGTTCGAGGGTGCGCAGGGCGTCCTCGGCGGTGAGCCCGTACAGGGTCTGCATGTCGCTCTCGGGGAAGAACACGCCGAACCGCATCGGCACCAGCACGGCCTGCAGGGCGGCGGAGAGCTGGAGCAGCGTCAGGGTGTGGGCGGCGCCGCCGCGGGCGAGCAGGGTGAGGGCGGCGCCGCCGCCGAGCAGGCCGACCGCGGCCAGGCCGAGGAAGGGGCGGAACAGCAGGCGGCGGCGGGTGGCCCAGAGCGGTTCGAGGTAGCGGCGGGCCTCGGCGGTGTGCCGTTCGCGCAGCCAGGGGACCAGGCCGAGCATCCGGGCCTCCTTGGCGATGCCGGTGCCGGTGGCGGCCTTGCGCAGGTAGGCCAGGCGTCGGCGGCGGCCGGTCATGGTGGCGCGGGCCGCGCCGAAGCGGCTCAGCGCGCCGCGCTGCCCGGCCCGGATGACCAGCGCGGCGGCGGTCACCAGCAGGGCCGGGAGCCAGCCCAGGGCGATGCCCACCACGGTTGCCGCGCCCAGTAGTTGGGCGTAGCGGGCGAGCAGGGCCAGGGTGCCGGCGGCGGCCTCGCCGGGGGTGGGCGAGAGGCGGTCGAAGCCGCCGCGGGCCTCGGCGAGCAGGTCGAGGACGTCCTGCTCCTCCAGGTCGGCGCTGTCCAGGCCGTCCAGCGCGCAGGCCATCAGGTCGGCGATCCGGGCGCCGTCGACCCGGCGGGCCACCAGCTCGCCGGCCAGCGCCTGGAACGGGGCGAGCGCCTGCTGGAGGACGAACGCGGCGGCGGCGATCAGCAGCGCGGCGGTCGGCCCGCCGCCGCCGGTGCGGGCGGCGGGCAGCGCGGCGATCAGGTGGCTGGTGGCGGCGATGAAGCCGATCGGCAGCAGGCCGACGGCCAGGTGCAGCGCGCTCGCCCCGGCCAGCAGGGCCGGGTGCAGCAGGTGCAGCAGCCGGGCGGCGGCCAGCCGGTGCCGGACGCGCCGGCGCAGCCGTTCCGGCAGGCCGGGCGGCGTGGCGGCGGGCGTGGGTGGGGGAGCGGAAGAGGGCACGGGCGGGTGCCTCCGGGTTTCGGTGGGTCTCGTCGAACGGACGTGGTGCGCCCGGCGCGCCGCGGGGCGGACGGGCGGCGCGGCGTCGGGAACGCGGGAGGGGCGGGAATGTGGGAGGGTGCCCGGCAGCCGGGACGTCGATGTCGCCGGGAGGCACGAGCCCCAGAGTCTGCTGCAGGGCCGTCAAATCCGTCAAGAATTCACCTGACGGCCATTCACCGTTGGTTGCGGTGCGGGGTGGAAGCGTTCGGAACTCTTCCACTTGGTCTAGACATTTGATCGACTTCCCGGCTAGCGTCCTGTCCGGATCGAGTCCGGCCGGACACCGCCGGTTGCTCGTTCGCAGTGCGCTCGACGGGGGTTGGCGCACGTTCCCGGGCTGCGGCAGGCCCGCTGCCGGGGAGAGCTGTTCCGTTGCGCCGCCGTGCCCATCAGGCCGGCGGGCCGGGACGCGTTCCCCCGGTCGCACGCCCCGTTTCCGCCCGGCCGTCGCCTCCTTCCCCGCCGACGGCCCTCGTCCGCGCGCCGTCCCACCGGCGCGTACCGGAGAGGAACCCGCTGCTGTGGAGAGCGTTGACACCCGTACGGTGACCTACCGCGGTGCCCGGACCGGCACCGCGCCCATGACCTGGGGCCAGCGCGCGATCTGGAAGTCCATCCGCTGGCTGGACGACGGCGCCCACTACTTCAACATCCGCCGGAACGCCCAACTACCGGACGGCACCGACGAGTTGCAGGTGGACGCGGCGCTCGCCGCGCTGCTGGAACGGCACGAGGCGCTGCGCACCACCTTCCACGAGGGCGCCGACGGCTGGCGCCAGCACGTCACCGACACCGGCACCCTGCGCTACGCCGTGGTCGACGCCCCGCCCGGCACCGCCGCCGACACCGCCGCCCGGATCGGCGACGAACTGGTCGCCCGCACCTTCCGGCACACCGAGGAGATCCCGTTCCGCTGCGCCCTGGTGCGCGACGGCGGCCGGCCCGCCCACCTGGTGCTGGTCTTCTCCCACCTCGGCGTGGACTTCTGGGCGGTGCGCCAACTGGAGCAGGACCTACGGGAGTTGCTTGCCGGAGAGCCGGGACCCGCCCCCGACTGGCAGCCGCTCGACCAGGCCGGGTACGAGAGCGAGGGGGAGGGCGCCCGGCGCGGCGCCGCCGCCGTCGAGCACTGGCGGCGCACCCTGGAGAAGACCCCGCCCGCGCTGTTCCCGCCGGTCGACGACCGGGGCCGCCCCGAGCGCTTCGTCCGCCTCGGCATGGACTCCCCGGCCGCCGCCGTCGCCGCCACCGCGATCGCCGAACGCTGCCAGGTCTCCACCGGCACCGTGCTGCTCGCCGCCACCGCCGCGGTGCTCGGCGCCTGGACCGGCCACCCCGTCGTCCCGCTGCAGCTGATCGCCGTCAACCGGCACGACGAGCGGACCCGCCGGCTGGTCGCCGCGATGGCCGAGAACGCCCTGTTCTCGCTCGACGTCGGCACCGGCACCTTCGACCAGGCCGTCAAGCGCGCCTTCCTGGCCGGCATGAACGCCTACCGGCACGCCCACTACGACCCGATCGCCGTCGACGAGGTGCTGGACGCCGCCAAGGAGCGCAACGGCGGCGTGCTGCAACTCGGCCACTTCTTCAACGACAAGCGGATGCACGACCGTTGGGAGAACCTGCCGGACGTCCCCGCCACCCCCGAGGGCCTGGCGCCGCTCACCGAGAAGACCCGGATCTTCCACGTCGGCTCCTGGGAACGGCAGGACGCGCTGTTCTTCGTCCACACCACCTACGCGCCCGACACCGCCCTGCTGTACCTGATGGCCGACACCGAACTCGTCCCCCGCCAGGACGTCGAACGGGTGCTGCGCGCCTTCGAGACCCTGCTGGTGGCCGGCGCCGCCGAGCCCGTCGAGCTCGCCGCCGTCACCTTCGACCGCTGAGCCGACCTCCTGCACCAACCGCTGAACCGTCCCCCTGCACGAACCGCTGAACCGCTTCCCCCCGCACGAGGAGGACCCCGCATGAGCACCGCCACCGCCGCCGACGCGCCCGTCTGGGACGAGGAGGTCGCCGCCGCCGTCACCCGGCTGACCGCCGCCGCCGAGAACGAGTACTACAACCCGTACCAGACCTTCGAGTGGCCCGAGCGCATCCCCGAGGGCGCGCTGTGGATGAGCGAGGACCTGCTCACCGTCCACGGCACCGCCGCCGCGGCCGAGTTGAGCCGCGAGCAGTACCTGGCGCTGTCCAAGTGGGAGAGCATCAACTTCTACAGCCTCAACGTGCACGGCATCCGCGAACTGATGCAGGAGGTCGTCCGGCGCATCCACGCCCCCGGCTACGAGATCCCCACCCCGTTCTTCCACCACTTCCTCGGCGAGGAGAACGAACACATGTGGTTCTTCGCCGAGTTCTGCCTGCGCTACGGCGGCCGGCTGTTCCCCGACCGGTCGATGGCCTTCCCCGGCGAGAAGCACTCCGCGCGGCTCGACAACTTCGTGGTGTTCAGCCGGATCCTGATCTTCGAGCAGATCGTCGACCACTTCAACAGCAAGATGGCCGCCGACCCCGCGCTGCCCGACACCATCCGCGCCATCAACCGGGTCCACCACCAGGACGAGTCCCGGCACATCGCGTTCGGCGCCCAACTGGTGCGCGCCCTGTGGCAGCGCCTGGTCGAGGCCGGCGACGAGCGGGAGACCGCGCACGGCCGCCAGTACGTCGAGAAGTACCTCCAGTCGTCCATCCAGCAGCTCTACAGCGTCGACGCCTACCGCGACGCCGGCATCCCCGACCCGCTGGCCTTCCGCGCCCGCGTCATCGCCGACCCCGCCCGGCAGGCCGCGCACGCCGCCATCACCGCCCGCACCACCGCGTTCTACCGCCGCATCGGCGTGCTCGACGCCGCCTGACGGCACGTCAACTCCATTGCCCGGTAAGTCCAGCAAGCCCATTGACCCATTGAGGGGAACCGCATGAGCACCCGGACCGCCGACCTGCCCCCGCTGCGCGAACCCGGCCCCGGCCTGGTCGTCCTCGACCCGACCCGCGCCGCGCTGCTGACCGAACTCGACACCCTGTTCACCGGCCTCGCCGAGCAGCTGCACGCCCCCGCCGTGATCGGCCCGCCGCTGCTGCCCGCCGAAGGACTCGCCAAGCTCGACTACTTCCGCAACTTCCCGCACCTGGGCGTCGCCGCCGCCCGGTACCGGGGCGACACCCTGGACGCCCTCGCCGCCGGCCAGGACCCCGCCGAGCAGGACGTCCACCCCACCGGCTACCTGCTGCCCTCCGCCACCTGCTACGGCCTGCTGCTCTCGCTGGCCGGCGCCGAGGTCGGCGACGGGCAGCGGGTCACCGCCATCGGCCGCTGCTTCCGCAACGAGGACCACTACGACGGGCTGCGCCGCCTGTGGGGCTTCCACATGCGCGAGGTCCTCTACCTCGGCACCCCCGACGGCGTGCGCGACCACCTCGCCCGCTCCAAGGAGTTCGTCCTCGACCTGGCCGCCGCCCTCGGCATCGCCCTCGACTACCAGCCCGCCAACGACCCGTTCTACGACCGCACCGGCTCGCGCGCCAAGCTGATGGCCCTCGACCCGGTCAAGTACGAGTTCCTGGCCGCCGACGGCACCGCCATCGCCTCCGTCAACCGGCACCGCAACTTCTTCGGCGACCGCCTCGGCATCACCTCCGACGGCCAGGCCGCGCACAGCGGCTGCACCGCGTTCGGCGCCGAACGCTGGGTGCACGCCGCGATCCTCACCCACGGCAGCGCCGGGGCCGCGCTCGACCGGGTCCGCGAGGTGCGCGATGCGCGCCGCTGACGCCGCTGCGGGTGCTGCGGCCGCCGTGGTGGGCGCGGCCGCGCTCGGCGTCGAACTCCCGCTGGTCCAGGCCGGGATGGGCGGCATCGCCGGGCCCGCCCTGGCCGCCGCCGTCAGCGACGCCGGGGCGCTCGGCACCGTCGCCCTCTACAAGAGCGACCGGGCCCTGGCCGCCGCCCTGGTCGAGCAGACCGCCGCCCGCACCACCCGCACCTTCGGCGTCAACGTCATCCCCGAGGTCGCCGACCGGCTGCTCGACCAGCAGCTCGACGCCGTCCTCGACCGGGCCGACCGGCAGCTCACCGTCAACAGCTACGGCCTGCCGCCGCAGCCCTTCGCCGCACGGGTCCGGGCCGCCGGGCACCGGCTGCTGATCCAGACCGGCAGCCACCGCGACGCCCGCACCGCCGCCGCGCTCGGCGCGCACGCCGTCACCGTCCAGGGCACCGAGGCCGGCGGCCACCACCTCGGCGGGCAGCCGCTCGCCGAACTGCTCGCCGAACTGCGCGCCGACCCCGACTTCGACCTGCCGGTGTTCGCCGCCGGGGCCGTCGGCACCGGC
This sequence comes from Kitasatospora sp. NRRL B-11411, assembly GCF_000721345.1. NCBI lineage: Bacteria > Bacillati > Actinomycetota > Actinomycetes > Kitasatosporales > Streptomycetaceae > Kitasatospora > Kitasatospora sp. NRRL B-11411. Next base: position 48,257 of record NZ_JOGH01000056.1, read on the forward strand.
GCCGACCTGCTGCGGGTGCTGGCCGCCGGGGCGCACGGGGCGATGTGCGGCACGCTGTTCGTCGCCACCGCCGAATCCGCCGCCCACCCCGACTACCGGCGCGACCTGGTCGCCGCCGACCCCGCCGACACCGTCGTCACCGACCGCTTCTCGATCGGCTGGCCCGGCCGCACCCACCGGGTGCTGCGCAGCGCCGTCACCGACGCGCCCGCGCCGCTGCCCTCCGCACTGATCGCCTGGACCACCGTGATGGGCACCCGGCGCCCCGTCCCGCGCGGCTCCGCCGCCGCCCCCACCGTGGAGGCCGAGGGCCGGGTCGGCGAGATGGCCCGCTACGCCGGGCTCGGCGTCGGCGCGATCACCGGCGTCGAACCGGTGGCCGCGGTCCTCGCCCGGCTGCGCGAGCAGTACGCCCGGGCGCTGGCCGACGCCCGGCTGCCGGAGGACGTCCGGACGCCGGCCGGAGCCCGGTGACCGGGCCGGAGGGCGGGCCGGTGAGCGGGCGCGGGCCGGAGGGCGGCGCGGACACCCTGCGGGCGGCCCTGCACCGGATGCTCGGCGACGCCCCCGCCGGGGCCGACCCCCGGGTGCGGGTCGGCGTCGACCTGGTGCACGTCCCCCGGGCCGCCGACCTGGCCCGGCGGCACGGCGAACGCTGGCTCGCCGACCAGTTCACCCCCCGCGAGCGTGAACAGCTCGCCGCCGCCACCGGCACCCCTGCGGCCACCCTCGCCGGACGCCTCGCCGCCAAGGAGGCGTTCCTCAAACTCCTCACCCCCGAACGGGAGTTGATCCCGCTGCGGGACATCGAAGTGCTCCGCGCCCCCGGCGGCGCCCCCACCGTCCACCCGCGCGCCGCCGCCCTGCACCGGCTGCGCGCCCAGCACCTCACCCACTGGACCCTCAGCATCACCCACGAGGGCGACTGGGCCGTCGCCGTCACTGCGGCCCTGACCTCCCCCACCCCCTGAACACCCCCCTCTCCAAGGAGCCACCCCCATGCAGCAGATCGCCGACTGGATCCAGGGCAAGAACCCCGCGCTCGGACGGGAGGTCGCGCCCGCCGAGGACCTCATCGAGGGGCGGCTGATCGACTCGCTGGACTTCCTGGAGTTCATCTACCTGCTGGAGAGCGTCTCCGGCCGCCCGATCGACCTCGCCGAGGTCACCGTCGACGACTTCCGGACGCTGGAGCGGATCGAGGAGCGCTTTCTCGCCCCGGCCGCACCCGGCGGCGCCGCGTGAGCGGTACCGCCGCGGTCACCGGCACCGCCGCGGTCACCGGCACCGTCCGGTTCGGCAGCTGCGACGCCGAGGCCCGCTGGCGGCCCGCCGACCTGGCCACCCTGCCCGCGCTGCGCAACCCGCACAGCGAGCGGCTGACCCGAGAGATGGACCAGCTCCAGGCAGTGCTCTGCGCCCCCGGCGACACCCTGCTGACGAACCGTCAACCACCGTCCGCCTTAACCGAGTTGATGCGTAGCGCCGGTTTCGGCGCCCGCCACCTCGCCGTCCCCGGCGACCCGGCGGAGCCGGTCGAGCGGCGGCTCGCCGCGCACCCCGTCCCCGGCCTGGCCGGGATGGCGGCCGCGCCGTACGCGGTGCTGGACGGGACGGCCGAGGCACTGGTCCGGCAGGGGCTGGCCGGGACGGCCCCGCCGCTGGAGGCGGTCCGGCTGGTCAACTCCAAGACCTGGACGACCCGGCTCGGACACCCCGGCTCCGGCCGGGTCGTCACCGGCCTCGCCGACCTGCGGGCCGCCGTCGAGGAGACCGGCCCGTGCGTGGTCAAGGACCCGTACGGGGTCTCCGGGCAGGGCAACCTGGTGCTGGAGTCGCCCGAACGGCTCGCCTTCCTGGAACGGCACCTGACCCGCGAGGTCGAGCGGCGCGGCACCCGGATCGAACTGATCGTCCAGCAACTGCACCGCCCCGCCGAGGACTTCGCCGCCCACCTCACCGTCGGCCCGGACGGCCGGGTCCACTGGCGCGGCATCCGGCAGGTGCTCAACGACGGCCACGCGTACCGGGGTTCGGACCGCCCGAGTGCCGACCTGCTGGCCCGGCTGGAACGCGCGGGCTACCGGGAGACTGCCGAATCGGTGGCCGCCGCGGCCGCCGCGGCCGGCTACCGGGGCCCGCTGGCGGTGGACTCGATGACCACCGCCGACGGCACGCTCGTCCCGGTGCTGGAGGTCAATGCCCGGCTCTCGCCCGGCACGATCGCCCAACGACTGGACGCCCGGCTCGAGTTGCGGCTCGTCCCGGTCGACGGCGACGACTGGTTCGACCGGCTGGTCGACGCCCTCGACCGGGCCCGGCTGCTGGCCACCGCCGGCCGCCCCGGCCTGCTCCCGCTGGCCGCCGGTACGCTCGCCGCCCCGCGCGGCTGGCTGTTCCTCGCCGTCCTCGGGGACGCCGACCCCGCCCCGCTCACCCCTGTCCTGGAACGACTCACCTGAGGAGACCGCCGGTACGCTCGCCGCCCCGCGCGGCTGGCTGTTCCTCGCCGTCCTCGGGGACGCCGACCCCGCCCCGCTCACCCCTGTCCTGGAACCGCCGACTACCGGGCGGCCCGGGAGATTCCCCGCGAGGGCCTGACCGCCTGGCGGGAGGCGATCGCCGAGCACGCCCCGCTGCGTCCCGGCGCCACCGTCCTCGACGTCGGCGCGGGCACCGGCGCCTTCGCCACCGCGTTCCGCGACTGGTACGGCGCCCACGTCATCGCCGTCGAACCCGCCCCCGCCATGCGGGAGTTGATCCCCGCGGGCGAGGGCATCACGGTGCTGGACGGCCGGGCCGAACGGCTGCCCGTGCCGGACGCCGCCGCCGACGCCGCCTGGCTGGGCTCGGTGGTCCACCACATCGGCGACCTCGCCACCGCCGCCCGGGAACTGCACCGCGCGCTGCGCCCCGGCGCGCCGGTGCTGATCCGCAACGCCTTCCCCGGGCGCTGCGACCGCGACCTGCGGGTGCGGTACTTCCCGGAGACCGCCGCCGGGATCGCCGACTACCCGAGCGTGGAGCGGGTCACCACCGCCTTCGCCGCGGCCGGCTTCACCCGCACCGCCCTGCGCTCCCTGCCGCAGCGCTCAGCCCCCACCCTGGCCGCCTTCGCCGCCGGCCTGCGCCGCGACGCCGACAGCAAACTGCGCGCTCTCCCCGACGACGCCTGGCAGGCCGGCCTGGCCCGCCTCCACCGGGCCGCCGCCGAACGGCCGACCGAGCCGGCCGTCAGCTGGATGGACCTGCTGGTGCTGCACCGGAGTTGACGACCCGTCCGCCCGCGACCCGCCCCGCCCGCGACCCGTCCGCCCGCGGCCGGTGCGGGGCGGATCCGGCCGCGGGCGGAGGCGGGGCGGGCAGGGGAGGGGGTCAGCCGTTGGCGAGGGCCTGGACCCGGTCGAGCGCGCCGTTGAAGTAGTTCTGGTCGCCCGGCAGGGTGCCGGCGTCGGCGTACTGCCAGATGGTCTGGTAGGACCAGCCGGCCGGGAGGGTGCCGACGCTGGAGGAGTAGCGGGCTATCCAGAGCGGGTTGGTGGCGCCGAAGGAGGAGTTGTTGCCGGTGCAGGTGGTCCACCAGTCGGTGGTGGTGTAGATCGTCGGGTAGCGGCCGGTCTTGGTGTGCACGGTGTTGGAGAAGTCGCGGATCCAGCTGACCATCCCGGCCTGGCTCAGGCCGTAGCAGGTGGCGCCGTACGGGTTGTACTCGATGTCCAGGGCGGGCGGCAGGGTCTTGCCGTCCTTGGACCAGCCGCCGCCGTGCGCGACGAAGTAGGCGGCCTGGGTGGCGCCGCTGGAGACGTTCGGCAGCGCGAAGTGGTAGGCGCCGCGGATCATCCCGGCGTTGTAGGAGCCGTTGTACTGCTGGGCGAAGTACGCGTTGGTGTAGCTGGTGCCCTCGGTGGCCTTGACGTAGGCGAACCGGCCGCCGTTGGCGTACGCGGTGCTCCAGGCGACGTTGCCCTGGTAGCTGGACACGTCCATGCCCTTGGTCTGGGTGACGGCCAGTGCTGCGAGGGTGCTCGCGGTGCGGGCTGTGTCGCCGCGGCCCTCGTGGGCGGCGACGGTCGAGCCGGCGAAGTCCCGCTCGGGGTGGAAGTTCGCGGGCTCGCCCGGCTTGGCGGCCTGGGCGGGGACGGCGGCGACGACGCCGACGAGCAGGGCGGCGGAGGCGGCCGCGGTGGCGGCGCGGCGGAGCATCCGGGTGGTGCCGGAAGCGGGCATGACGACTCCTCAATCCGGTGGGCGTGCGGCCGGGTCGGCTGCATGCGGAGAAGATATAGTCATGGCCCCGTCAGTCAACAGAGTGTTGAAACCACATATCGAATGAATGTATGTAGAGCGAACAGCCATAGGTGTGACAACTGAACACCAGTCGTTCCGCTCGATGTTGACGACCCGTCGGACAAAGCGCCTGCTGGCGCGCCCGGCCACCCCGGCGGTAGCGTGTCAACGCGCGTCCCGCTGCCGGGACGCCGGAACGGGACGGGAACGGGGGAGCGGTGCCGGACGGACGCCTGCTCGCGGTCAGCGACCTGCACGTCGGCGTCGCCGAGAACCGCGGCACCCTCGAAGCGCTTCGACCCACCGGCCCCGACGACTGGCTGATCGTCGCGGGCGACGTCGCCGAACGGGTCCGCGACGTCGAGGCCACCCTGGGCTTCCTCGCCGGCCGCTTCGCCAAGGTCCTCTGGACCCCCGGCAACCACGAACTGTGGACCACCACCCAGGACCAGGTCGACCTCCCCGCCCCCGCCCGCTACCGGCTCCTGGTCGAACGCTGCCGCGCCCTCGGCGTCACCACCCCCGAGGACCCGTACCCGACCTGGCAGGGCCCCGACGGCCCCTGCGCCGTCGCCCCCGTCTTCACCCTCTACGACTACAGCTGGCGGGTCCCCGGCGTCACCGACAAGCAGCAGTCGCTGGCCCGCGCCCGCGACAACGGCGTGGTCTGCACCGACGAATACCGGATCGACCCCGCCCCCTACCCCGGCCTCGAGGACTGGTGCCGCGAACGGGTCGCGGCCACCGAGCAGGCGCTCGCCGCGCACGACCCCGCCCTCCCGCTCGTCCTGGCCGGCCACTGGCCGCTCGACCGCCGCCCCACCGACATCCTGCGCCACCCCGACTTCGCCCAGTGGTGCGGCACCGACCTCACCGCCGACTGGCACCGCCGCTTCAACGTCGCCGCCGTGGTCTACGGCCACCTGCACATCCCCCGCACCACCTGGTACGACGGCGTCCGCTTCGAAGAGGTCTCGCTCGGCTACCCCCGCGAGTGGCGCCGCCGCGGCCACCCGCGCGGCCTGCTCCGCCAGATCCTCCCCTACCCAGGCCTGCCCGAGCAGCCCATCCCCGCCGAGCAGCCCATCCCCGCCGAGCAGCCTCTCCCCACCGAACCGCCCGTGACCTGACGGCCCGTCGACGGTGGCGGGCCCGGGCTCCGGACTCCGGGCCCCGGGCCCGCGCGCTCCGGGAGCCGGCCCGGAGGCGTGCGCGCGGTCCGCGGAGCCGGCCGGACGGCCGCGCCCGGTCCGGGGAACGCTGTTGAAACCGCCCGCCCGGCAGGGCGCGCTCCGCCGCGCGCCCGCCCCCGGCGGCCGGGTCCGCCCGGCCCGCGGCCGTGGGGAGTTGCCGGGGCCGGTGGGCGGCGTGAGGCTGGAGGCGGCCCGAAGACGCGAGTGCGTCCGTCCGTCCGGCCGCGGGTCCGCGTTCCGCGCCGCGCCGCCGGTCAGCTGCAGGACGCCCGACAGTGGGATGTGGGTGACTCCCCCATGATCGATGCCAGAACCCATGCCGCCGCACTGGCCGAGCACCGGGAGGGCCTGGCCGCCGCGCCGGTCGACCCCGCGCTGCGCCCCGCCCTGGACGGCCTGCTCGCCGAGGTAGCCGACCACCCCGCGGACGCCGCCCTCGGCAGCCTGCTGGACCACCTGCTCCAGCACGCCCAGTCGGACGGCCTGGAACTCGACCTGCTCGCCGAGGCCGCCGCGATGTGGACCGAGGGATTCGACCTCTACACGGCGATCGGCTCGGTGCGCGCCGACATCGAGACCGCCCTCGCCGACCCGGCGCAGCCGGACGCGGCGGCGAAGTACTGCGCGGCCACGGTGCGCCTGCGGAAGCTGGGCGAGGGGGTGGACGGCAAGCACCTGGAGATCCAGGACCTGGGCCGCCGGCTCGGCGAGATGCGGCACGTCCCGGAGCACCCGCGGCAGGCCGGCGCCCCGCTGGACGCCTGGGGCTGGGGCGACGTCTTCCTGGCCCGGCGCACCGACGCCTTCGTCCGCACGGCCTTCGCGGCGGCGGACACCCCCGCCACCCGGGCGACGGCCTTCGGCATCCTGTCCGGCCACGCGGCGAACGCGGCCGGCTCGGCCTACCTGGGCAAGGTGGTCGGCGGACCCCGGCGCAGCCACCGGTTCCGGGACCGGATCGCCCGCAACACCGTCGGCTGCTACCTGGCCCAACTGCGGCCTGAGGCAGGGGACTTCGGCCGGCTCGCGGCCGCGCTCCGGTACGACGCGGCCCCCGAGGCCCGGCTCCCGGACGACGCGGCGGCGTTCCTGGCCGAGGTGCTGGGGAAGACCTACGACCTCGGCGTGACGGCGCCGCTGCCGGACCTCCAGCTCGGGTACCGGCGCCTGGTGCGGCAGTTGGAGCTGCTCGGCACCTTCCGGCAGCCGCCCCGGCCGACGCTGCCCGCCCCCGGGTTCGTCCGGAAGCTGTGGGCCGACCCGGCGCACCCGCCGGCCTCGGTGATCACCACCGAGACGGCCACCCCGCCCGCCGTCGCCGACTCCGGGCTCGGGCCGGCCTCGTACTCGGGACCCGCGGTGCCCCCGTACCAGCGCCCGCCGACCGCGACGGACAGCACCCGGGGCAGCGACAACCAGTGCGGCAGCTTCTGGCTGGGCGTGCTGGGGTTCCTCGCCTGGGCCGGGATGCTGGGCGGTCCGTGCTGGGTGCCGTGGGGGAGCGGCCACTCGTGCCCCTTCTGGGACAAGTACGTGTCGGACAACTTCAAGCACGCGTTCGAGACCAGCCTCACCCCCGAGGAGCAGGCCGCCCTCGCCGCGCAGAACCAGCCGCTCACCTCGGCGGAGTTCGCCCGGGGCGCCGACCTGCCCCAACTCACCGAGCTGGTGGGCCTGTTGTTCGACTTCCAGGCCCGGCTCTGGGAGGCCCTGCGGAAGGCCGGCGGCTACCTGGCCGGGTGCGGGGTGGCGGCGCCGGACGGGCGGCTGCACCACCCGCTGTACCGGCAGTTCCTCAAGGTCCCGTCCAGCGGCGACAACATCACGCCGCGCCGCCCCGAGGCCGATCCGGTCGCGGTGTTCTACCGCTACCCGCTGACCCCGCTGGAGGAGCCGTCCGACGGCGGCGGCGGGCTGCCGGTCGGCACCGACCCCGGCTGGCTGCTGCGGGAGTCCACCGCCGCGGTGACCGCCCTGTGGACCGGGATCGCCCGGGGCGCGTCCGGCGAGGCCAACCCGGACCTGGACGCCGACCGGTTCCGCCGCTACGACTGCTGGGCGGCCGGCGGCTCGATCGACGACGACCCGGTGGACGTGCGGGTCCTCGGCTACGGCGAGACGTGAGGAGGGCGGTCATGCCCGCGCGCAACGACGGCCGCGACCCGGAAGGCACCACCGACGACCGGCCGTACCTGTTCGTCCACAGCTACCCGCCGCCGGTCCTGCCGGCCGGCTCCTACCCGGTCGACAACGGCACCCGGCCGGTGCCGCCGGCGGTCTGCTGGTACCTGTGCTCCGGCATCCAGCCGCTCACCGCCTTCCAGCCGGGGGAGGACCTGACCGTCCAGGTGACGGTCGGGAACTGGCAGGGCGGCAACAGCGAGTCGATCGCCTACCTGGGGCTGTGGTGGTCGCCCCCGGTCAGCGGCCCGCTCGTCCCGGACGCCGACAAGTTCCTCGGCCTCACCACCGTGGTGGTGCCGCCGCACGGCGGGCAGGTGGTCTCCGACCCGCTGACCGGGCGGATCCCCGCGGACGCCGGCGACCACGTCTGCCTGCTGGCCAAGGTCTGGCACCCGCTCGACCTGCCGGGCACGGACATCGCCGACCCGGTCAACGACCGGCACTGGGCGCAGCACAACCTGGTCGTGCTGCCGGCCGGCAGCGCCGGGACCCTCCCGTTCCTGGCGTCCAACCCGCTGGCGGAGGAGGCCGGCTACCTGGTCGGCGTGGGGCCCGTCCCGCCGACCCGCTGGGCGGGCTTCCGGCTCGACGGGGACCCGCAGCCGGTGGCGGCCGAGGCCGGGCCGGTCGTGCTCACCGGTCCGGACGGGCAGGAGCTGGCCCGCGGCGAGGGCGAGGCGTCCTGCGCGCTCACCCTGGGCGCCGGGGAGCGGCGACCGCTGGAGGTCGCGGTGGAACCGGCCGGGGCGGTGCCGGCCGGGGCGTTCGCGCTGTTCGAGGTCGTCCAGTACCGGCTCGGCGAGGAGGTCCCGGTCGGCGGGATCGGCATCGCGTTCACCGGCGGCTGAGCGGCCGGGCGGCTGGGCGGTTGGGTGGTTGAGCGGTTGAGCGGTTGGGCGGCCGGGCCGCTGAGCAGCCGGTGAACGCCGGCCCGCCGGGAGCGGGTTGCGGCGCGGCCGGCCCCCGGCCCGGGGCCGACCGCGCCGGTCGGTGGGGGAGTGCGCTCCCGGCGGACCTCGGTGGTCGGTGGGGGAGTGCGTTCTCGGCGGGGACGGGCGCTGTGGCACCATGGCGGTTCCGGCGCCCCGCCGCGGGGACCGTTCGCACCCGTCCGTACCCCGTTCGCACCCCGTCCCGAGGAGAGCGCCGATGACCGCCGCCGAGCCCACGTCCGCCCCGGCCACCGACCGGGCCACCGACCGGGCCACCGACCGGGCCCCCGACCCGGTCTTCCGGACCGCGGGGCCCGCGGACGTACCGGCGCTGGTGGCGCTGGTGGAGTCGGCGTACCGGGGCGAGTCCAGCCGGGCCGGGTGGACGACCGAGGCGCACCTGCTGGAGGGGCAGCGCACCGACGCGGCCGCGGTGGCCGAGCTGCTGGGCCGTCCCGACTCGGTGGTGCTGCTGGTCGAGCGGGACGGCGCCCTCGCCGCCTGCTGCCACCTGGAGCGGCGCGGCCCGGCGGCGTACTTCGGAATGTTCTCGGTCTCCCCGGCGATCCAGGGCGGCGGCCTGGGCCGCCGGGTGCTGGCCCGGGCCGAGGAGTGGGCCCGGGCCGCGTGGGGCTCGACCGCGATGGAGATGACGGTGATCGAGCAGCGCGCCGACCTGATCGCCTGGTACGAGCGGCGCGGCTTCGCCCGGACCGGCGAGTTCGAGCCGTTCCCCTACGGCGACGAGCGCTTCGGGGTGCCGCTCCGCTCCGACCTGCGGTTCGCCAAGCTGGTCAAGCCGCTGGCGCCGCAGGCCGGTTGACGGTCCGTCACCAGGGCGACGGGGCGGGCGGGGCGACCACCGGCGGGCGGTCGTCGCAGGTGAGGGTGTTGGGCAGCTCCCAGGAGGCCAGCCAGTCGCCGGTGGTGCCGCCGCCGGAGTTGCCGCCCAGGTCGGTGACCGCGAACTCGGAGCCGGCCGGGGTGAAGTGGAAGGTGCCGCAGTTGTTGATGCCGACGGCGCCGACGTTGCGGGCGGTCACGTTCTCGAAGCTGGCCGACCCGGCGACCCGGGCGCTGAGCACCGAGGTGCCGGTGCCGTCGATCTTGACGTCCTTGAACGCCAGGTTGGACAGCTTGTACTGGTCCTTCACGCCCCACTCGGCGACCGCCATGATCGCGTTGTAGGTGGAGTCCAGGTAGTGGTCGCCGGTGACCCGCACGTCGGCGTCGATGTCCCGGTCCAGCACCTCGAACCAGATCGCGCCCAGGCCGATGTTCCAGTTCAGCTCGTAGGTGCCGGCCCGCACGGTGGTGTTGTCGGTGAAGTGCAGGTACCCGGCGAACGGCTCGGCGCCGAACCGGGAGCCGGCGTGCAGGCCGGAGCCCTCGCGGACCGGGTCGGCGACCAGGTTGTCCGAGACGGTGGTGTCGGTGCCGCCGTACACGGCGATGGCGTTGGCCAGGGTCGGCGACTGCACGGTGTTGTGGTCGATGACGGTGCGGGCGTCCGCGGTCTTCTCCGACCAGAGCGCGATGCCGTCGTCGCCGGTGTTGCGCAGGAAGTTGTCGCGGATCACCGAGTCGGCCACGCCGGTGTGGAAGTTGATGCCGTCGGCGATCTGGTCGGCGATCTGGTTGCCGGTGATCTGCAGGTTCTTCATCGGGCCGTCCAGCCAGATGCCGACCTTGGTGTGGTGGATGTACAGGCCCTCGATGCTGGAGTCGCTGAACGCGCCGCCGATGCCGTTGACCTGGTCGGTGTCGATCCGCTCCCGGACGTCGCCCTCGATGGCGAACCCGGACAGGTGGACGTTGCGGCTGCCGCCCTGCGCCGCGTCCTTGCCGTAGACGCCGACGCCGGTGTGCACGCTGCCGTCCGGGGCGGGGGTGGCCAGGGTCTGCTGGGTGCCCTTGAGCACGGTGTACCAGCTGCCCGCGCCGATCACGGTGACGTCGTCGACCACCAGGTGCCGGTTGACCTGGAAGACGCCCGGCGGCAGGTAGACCGGCAGGTGCAGGGCCTTGGCGAGCTTGACCGCCCGGTCGATGGCGTCCGCGGAGTCGCGCCGCCCGGTCGGGTCGGCGCCGGTCGCCAGCACGTTGACGGCCTTCAGCTCGACGTGCGGGGCGGCCACCAGCTGGGAGTCCATCAGGTCGATCGCCGCCCACGGGGCCTTCGACCCGGCGGGCAGCGCGATCCGCACCTTGTCGCCCGCCCGGTAGGTGCGGCCCAGCAGCAGCCGCTGCTCGTCGTACATGTGGCCGGGCCGGAACGGGGTGGCGATCGCGGGCGCGGGCGTGGTGGCGGCGGGCACGCAGCCGCACTCGGTGATCCACCAGTCCGGGTGCAGCAGCCCGGCCTTCGGGTCGTTGCTGAACGGGTACTGGTTGTACAGCCAGGAGTACTGGCTGGTGGCCGAGAGCTGCCGCCGGTCCTTGCCGTTGACGGTGACGTCCAGCGGGGCGGTGGTCCCGCCGCCGTCCGCCGCGTCGGGGAGGCTGTAGCGGACGGTGATCGCGTTGGCGTCCTTCGGCAGGGTGAACTCCACGTACTGGCCCGGGGCCAGCTTCACCGCGCTGCGGCCGGACGCCTCGGCGGCCAGGGTGTACGCGGTGCGGTCGGCGGCGATCACGCTGCCGGTGGTGGCGGCGTGCTCGGCCTCCTGCTCCAGGAAGTCCACCCGGGCGCCGCGGCCCGCGGTCAGCGCCGGGTCGATCCCGGCCCGGGTCACCGCGGCGCCCCCGCCGCCGGAGGCGGGCGCGGCCTGCGCGGCCGGGGCGCACAGCGCCACCCCGAGCCCGAGCACGGAGGCGACGACCACCGCCCCCGCGCGGGCCGAACGGGACAGCGCGGAGCGGGAGGGGGATGCGGGGGCAGCAGTCATCGGGGACCGGCTCTCTGAAAGGCGTGGTGGAAGTGAGCCGACAGTAGGGGCGCGCGCCACACCACCACAAGAGAGTTGCGCAGAAATTTCTCGCAGATGTCAGATTCTTGCGAAGTGAGAGTCAGTCGTTGCGGGGCGATCGGTCGCCGGCCCACTCCAGGTACCGGCCCGACTCCCGGGTCAGGCCCATCAGGAACCACAGCAGCAGCGCCGTGTCGTCACCCCAGCCGATCAGCGGCAGGAAGTCCGGCACCGCGTCCACCGGACTGAGCAGGTACACCCCCACCGCCACCGTCAGCGCCGCCAGCTTCCCCGGCCCGACCCCCGGGTAGCGCCCCGCCAGCACGTCCCGCAGCAGCCGGGGCAGCGCCAGCGCCCGCGCCCCGAGCCCGGGCGCACCCGGCCGCCGGGTCTCCCGGTACAGCCCCCACGCCGAACGCGCCACCGCCGCCCCGTCCAGCCCGCGCACCCGGGCCGCCCGGCCCTTGCCCCTGCCCATGCGGTCCTCCCGAACGTTCCCGTCGACTCCCCCTCCACGGTACGGGACCGCGCCCCCGTCCCCGGGGCGGCCGCGGTGCCGGGACGGGGCGGGGTGCGCGGGGCGGGGTGCGCCGGACTGGGCGGGGCGACGCGTTGCGCGCGGGTGGCGGTGCGGACGTGCGCGGCGCCGCGGCCCGGCCGATGCTGGCCGCATGACGAGCAACAGCACCGCCGAAGAGCCCCTGGTCCGGGTCGCCGAGTTCCGCACCGACAGCCGCTACCGGCTGGTCCACTTCCAGGGCGAGGGGTGGAAGCCGCTCGCCCCCGAGGAGTTCGAACCCGAGCTGCACCACCACTTCCCCGACCTCGATCCGCACGACCCCGCCCGGGTGCACTGGGACGACCGCCCCTGGGAGTGGCCCGCCTGGCGCCCCGGCGAAGCCTGAACCGCGTATCGCGTATCGCGTACCGCGCACCGCGTACCGCGCGCGCCGCGCAGCACCGGAGCCCGTCCGGGCCCGGCCCTCGACGGGGGTCGGGCCCGGACGGGCTCCGGTGCTGCGCGGCGGGCCTCAGCGCTCCGCGGCCAGCAGCGCCAGCACCTCCTCGGTGGTGCCGGTCTCGCCCAGCCGCGGGAAGATCCGTTCGACGCTGTGGCGGTGGGCCTCCGCGTCCATGTCGGTCATCGCGTCGACCACCGGCGTCACGTGGTAGCCGTGCTCGAACGCGGCCCGCGCGGTGGACTCCACGCCGATGCTGGTGGCCACGCCGGTCAGCACGATCTGGGTGACGCCCCGGCGGCGCAGCTGCACGTCCAGGTCGGTGCCGTGGAAGGCGCCCCAGTTGTGCTTGGTGACCACCAGGTCGGACGGGTCGTGCAGCTCGGCGGCCAGCCGGTCCCAGCCCTCCGGGCGGGGCGCCGCGGCGCCGGCCCGGTTCTGCTCGGTGCGGCCGGGCGGCACGTCCCCGCCGTCGGCGGCGAAGGACACCCGCACCAGCACCACCGGCAGCTTCGCGGCGCGGAACGCGGCGGCCAGCGCCACGTTGCGGGCCAGCACCTCGGTGGTCGGGTAGGGGGCGCCGGGGATGGCGAGGATGCCCTGCTGGAGGTCGATGACGACCAGGGCGGTGTTCGGGTCGAGCGCGGTGACGGACACGGCGGGCCTTTCGTCGGGACGGCTGCGCGGACGGCCCGGGGCCCGGACTGTCCAGTTCCACTGCGCAGGTTACCTGTACAGTTCGGGCAGTCCGGGCCCCGGGCCCACCACGCGCGGGCTCAGCCCGCCAGCTGCGCCTCGATCGCGGCCACCAGCTCCGCCGACTCCGGCTCGGTCCGCGGCCGGAACCGCCCGACCACCTCGCCGTCCGCCGACACCAGGAACTTCTCGAAGTTCCACTGCACGTCCCCGGCCTCGCCGGTCGCGTCCGCGACCTCGGTCAGCCGCGCGTACAGCGGGTGCCGCTCCGCCCCGTTCACGTCGATCTTCTCGAACAGCGGGAACGACACCCCGTACGTGGTCGAGCAGAACTCCTGGATCTCCTCCGCCGACCCCGGCTCCTGCCCCATGAACTGGTTGCACGGGAACCCGAGCACCGTGAACCCGCGCTCCCCGTACTTCTCCTGCAGCCGCTCCAGGCCCGCGTACTGCGGCGTCAGTCCGCACTTCGACGCCACGTTCACCAGCAGCAGCACCTGGCTCCGGTACTCGCCCAGTGAGGACGGCTCGCCCGCCAGCGTCCGGATCGGGAGCTCGAACAACGAATCCACCATGGCCTGAACCTGCCTTCTCGACGACGACGTGCCAATGCCCTCCGAACCTACCCCCGACACGGCGCCGTCCGGCGCACGGTCCCCGGCCCCCGGCCCCCCGCGTGGTGCGATGGGCCGCCGGAACAGCGGCGAGACGACGAGACGAACGGACGGACGGCGATGACCCAGTACACCGACCTGCGGGCGGTCTTCCTCAACTGCACCCTCAAGCGCAGCCCCGAACGCAGCCACACCCAGGGCCTGATCGACATCAGCGCCGGCATCCTGCGCCGCCAGGGCGTCCAGGTCGAGGAGATCCGCGCCGTCGACCACGACATCGCCACCGGCGTCTGGCCCGACATGACCGAACACGGCTGGGACACCGACGAGTGGCCCGTCCTCTACTCGCAGCTCATGAACGCCGACATCCTCACCCTGGCCGGCCCGGTGTGAGCCGGCGGAACACTCTGCCTGCCGCCAATCGCGTGCCATGATGGCCCGCCCCGGACGGAGTACGAGTGATGAACGACCTGCCGTACGTAGACCTCTACCTGCGCAAATCGCGCGTCGTCCGCGACGAGGACCCGCGTGACCTGACCTCCATCCAGTCCCAGGAGAACACCGGCCGGGCCTGGGCCGCACGGGAGGGGTACCGGGTCCGCGAGGTGTGGGTGGACAACCTGTCCGCCTGGAGCGACATCGAGCGGCCCGAGTTCGACAAGGCCCTGGCCGCCGTCCTGGCTGGCGAAGTACCGGCGCTGTGGTGCGCCTTCCTGGACCGGTTCACCCGCAAGGGCATCGACGACATCGGTCCGATCCTGGGCAAGGCCCGCGTGATCTTCGACTACGAGGGGCTGGACTCCTCGATCGAACGGGACCGGCGTTGGATCATCGACCGCGCCGAACAGGCCCGCGAGTACTCCAACCGCCTGTCGTACAACATCAAGTCGACCAAGGCGACGATGCGGGCCCGCGGCCAGTGGACGCAGATGGCCCCCTACGGCCTGTGCGCGGACAAGGCGAGGAAACTGCACCACGCCCCCGAGACGTGGCGGATCGTCCTGCACGTGGTGAAGTGCGTCGCGCTCGGCTTCTCGCAGCGGTCGGTGGCGAAGGCGCTCAACTCCGGCCCGAACCCCGTCCCCGGGCCGGGTGGCGGAAGGTGGCAGGCGAACGCCATCTCGCGGATCCTGCACAACCCGGTCTACGAGGGCTGGCAGGTGGCGCCGCGTCGGCAGAAGGCCACCCGGGGCCGGTTCGAGGCCTTCCGGGACCGCGACGGGAGCCGGGTGAGCGTGCTCGCCGAAGGTGTCGAACCCGTACCGGCCGACCTGCTCGCCCGGGCCCGGCAGGTCGCGGCCGGCTTCACCTTCACCTCCCCCGACCAGGCCGCCCGGGTGGGGACGACCCGGGAACTCCTCACCGACGCGGTGAAGTGCCCCGGCTGCAGGGGCGGCGCGTCCCCCGATTCGCAGAACTACCGCTGCTGGCGCGCCGTGCAGGGTGATGTCTGCCCTGCACCGGTGTCGGTCAGCCGGGCACGGCTCGAGGAGTACGTGACCGAAGCCTGGTTCTCCTGGATGAACGCGGCGGAGCCGGACGATCCGCTCCTGGTGAAGGCCGCCCAGCGGTGGAAGGGCCTCCAGCAGCCGGACAACGGAGCTGAACTCGCGGAAGCCGCAGCCGCGTTGAAGTCGGCCGAAGCCGGAATCAAGCGGTTGGTGGAACAGCAGGCTTCGGGCTTCTTCGACCCGCCGTTCGACACGCACCTGCCGGTCCTGCAGGCCGAGGCGCGGACCGCCCTGGAGAACGCGAAGCGGAGGGTGGCGGACGCCAGCCCGAAGCGCCTCGACGTCTCGTTCCTACTGGAGGACGCCACGATCCGGCAAGCCTGGGCGGAGGCCGACCTGCCCCTGCGACGCGAGTTGCTGCGCCTCGTGATCCGCCGGGTCGCGGTGACGAAGGGCCGTCGAGGATGCAACGTGTTCGACGGCCCGTCGCGCGTGGAGATCCACTGGCTCGACCAGCCCGACCCGTGGTTGAAGCCGAAGGACCGAGGGTCCTTCGCCGCGGCAGCCTGACCGACACGGCCGGCTTGTCGCCGTCACGCCGCGGCGGGCCGGTCCCCGGCTGGGCCGGGCTTCGAGACAAGGGGAGACAGCCGAGTCAAATCGCGCTGGATCCGGATGCTCTCACCACTCGACGAGAGGTGAGGAGGCGTCCTGTGGCGACGTACCGTTGTGTGACATCCGGTCTTCCGGCGGCCGCTGAGCGGAGCAGGGTGGTTGCCGAGGGAGGGTGGTGCTTCGTCACCGGCAGCCGAGAGAACGCAGTTGCGGTCGCTTCGGCATTGGGCGGCAGGATCGACGAAGCCGACCCCCGCGGTTCCTCGCCCGCCTGCATGGTGAGGACCGGAGCCCACTCCCTCTCGATCACGATGCACGGTGCTGAGTCGATCTCGTTCCGGATGGTGCACCGGGGCGTCCGGGGGAGCGGCAAGGTCCGGGCGGATCACCGGAATTGTCACCGCCCTGCTGCTCCCGAAGTGAAGCAGTGCGGCTGTGGCACGGGCCTGGCGGAGCAGCGCTCTGCGGCCAGGTCCGGCCACGGCGCGAAGCCCGAGATCAAGATCGCGTTCCGGCTGACCGAGGCGCCCTCGCTCGGGGTGTTCGAGTTCGCCACCTCGTCGTGGACGCTGGCCGGGACGCTGGAACCCGTACTGCGGGCGTTCTCCGAAGGCCGGGTGTCGCTGCGATGCGAGCTCAGGATCGAGTCCCGCTCCTTCGAGACGTCCGACGGCGTGCAAGTGACCTACCACGAGCCGGTACTCGTCCTCGCTGAGCCGTTGGAGCGGGATCACGGCCCGACCGGGTAAGCCTGTCAGCCGGTCGGCCCCGTGGCTGGTGAGCTGACTCGAACGACCTGAGCAGCAGCAGAAGGAGAGGAAGCCATGCCCGCGCCTGGCACGTCGTACAGTGACCTTCGAGCCCTGGTGATCAACTGCACGCTGAAGCGATCGCCGGAACGGAGCCACACCCAAGGGCTCATCGACATCAGCACGGGAATCATGGAACGCCAAGGCGTGTCGGTCGAAGTCCTTCGTGCCGTCGACATCGACATCGCGACCGGCGTGTGGCCGGACATGACGGAGCACGGGTGGGAGAGCGACGAATGGCCGGTCATCTACTCGAAGGTGATGGCCGCTGACATCCTTACGCTAGCCGGGCCGGTGTGGCTGGGAGACAACTCTTCCGTCATGAAGCGCGTCATCGAGCGGCTGTACTCCTGCTCGTCGGTCCTCAACGAGCACGGGCAGTACGCCTACTACGGGCGGGTCGGCGGCTGTCTGATCACCGGGAACGAGGACGGCGCCAAGCACTGCGCGATGAACGTGCTCTACAGCCTCCAGCACCTGGGGTACACGATCCCGCCGCAGGCCGATGCGGGCTGGGTCGGCCCGGCCGGCCCGGGGCCGTCGTACCTCGACGAGGGCTCCGGCGGGCCGGAGAACGACTTCACCAACCGGAACACCACGTTCATGACGTGGAACCAGCTGCACCTGGCGAGGATGCTGAAGGACGCGGGCGGCATCCCGGCGCACGGCAACCAGCGCTCCGAGTGGGACGCTGGCTGCCGCTTCGACTTCGAGAACCCCGAGCACCGGTAGGGATCTTCGCTGGACCTGGTGATTTCGGCCGGTGTCGTACGGTCCGCGACTTGAACGCCCTTGTGCTCTACGGCCTGGTTCGATGCGGGTGCTGTTCGACTTCGGGGCGCGGCGCCGTTCCTCGGATCAGTGGCGGACGAGTTCGACCTCGGCGTCCATCACCTCCCACCAGGCCTCTGTGTCCCATTCGGTGACCTGTGGGAGGTGGTCGGAAACCTCCTGCACCTGCGGCGTGTTCGGGATGGTTGCGGAGATGAGCGCCCGCGTCAGCTCCTCGGCGGCGTAGCCGTGGTCGATCCCGCCGAGGCCGCCGGGCGGGAGGTCTTCGGCGGGGATCCGCTGGCGGGCCTTCTTCGGACCGTCCCAGGTGGTGGGCCTGTCCGCGCCGACCTGCCCCAGCACGGTGGCCGCATACCTGCCGATGTTGACCATGCCGCGGAGGGTCATGAGCCGGTCGGGCACGTCGTCGGGCCGGGTCGTTCCGTCGGGCAGGACGATCGAGCGGTCCACCACCCATGCCTTGTCCTCAGCCCCGTCGAGGCGGAGCGGGCAGCCCCACACCGGCCAGGAGTTCATGTCGCCCTGGAAGAAGGCGAGCCACCGGTCCTTGTACATGTTGGCCAGCAGCCAGCGGATCTGGTGCTCCCGGTCGCCGGGGTCACCGAAGTTCAGGTGGACGCTGGCCACCGAGACCTCGCGCTTGCTGAGGGCACCGGTGATGGGGTGGATGCAGCGCAGTTTGGCCGTGGCCGGCCGGTGCCGGACCGCGTTGGTGTAGGGGACCCAGTCGGGGTCGGCCTGGAACAGCTCGGGCGCGAAGAACAGCGCGTTGCGGCTGCCGGGCCGGACGTTCGGTGCCTCCACGAAGTCCAGCTGGAGCTGCTGGGCGACCTCGGTGGCCTGGCCCTCCTGGAGCTCCTGGAGGGTGAGCAGGTGCGGGCGGTCCACGCCGCGCTCTTGGGCGAACTGGCGCATGTGGTCGATCGCCTGGGGCAGCTTCCAGCCGTGCTGGATGTTCCAGCCGACGTGGACGAAGGAGCCCAGAGCGCCGGCCTCGGGCCTGACGGTGGTGAGGGTGCTGCTCATGCGTTTGCCTCTCGGTGTCGGGTCCTGCTGGAAGGCGCGCCGGGGAGTGCGCCGGACCGGCGGCGGTGCACGGGTCCGCGGTCGAACGGACGGCCGGGTCACGGCCGCGACGGCGAGAGGGACTTGGCGGCGGCCTTGGTGATGACGGCGGTGGCCAGGGCGAGGGCGGCGGTGATCCGGTCGTCGTGGTCGGTCGTCAGGGTGGCCGGGCCGCCGACGCCGCACTCGGCGGCGATGGCTGCCAGCCGGTGGCGCTGTTCGGCGGGCAGGCCGTCGGCGAGGCGGTGGCGGGCGAGGTCGCGGGCGCTGTAACCCTCGGGGGCGGCGAGGGTCCGGGTGACGGCGGTGAGGTAGACGCGGGCGGCGTCGGAAAGTCGGCCGGCGGCGGTGGCGAGGTCGGCGACGGTCAGGACGAGCCGGGTGTCGAACACCTCGCTGCCCTGGCGCGGGGTGACGGCGGCGTGGGCGCGGAGCATCACCTCGGCCTGCTCGGCGGCCGGGTCACCGTCGAGCAGCGTGCACGCCACGGTCAGGGCGGCGGCGATGGCGTGCTCCCACGGCTGTTCGGCGGAGGTGTCGCAGGCCAGGGCGCGGGCGAGGGCGGTGCGGCCTTCGAGGGCCATGGCGACGACGGCGACCTGGAGGGCCTCGAACAGGCGGTCGCTGCGGTCGGTGGACTGTCTGAGGTGGAAGTGCGCCTCGGCCCAGCGCCCGGCGCGGGCCAGGGCGCGGGCGCCCTCGAAAACCTGGATGTCGGTGAGCCACTGGTGGACGTCGGCGCGGTCGGCGCTGCTGGCGGTCAGCCCGGAGAGGGGGATGATCAGGCCGCCGGGGAGGGTGGCGTCGTCGTTGTCGGCGACGGCCCGCAGCAGCTCGTCCAGGATCGCGAGCGCCGGGATGCCGTTGCCCGCCCGCAGTTCGAGGTGCGCGAGGTTGACGAGGGGTTCGAAGACCAGGCGGGCCAGGTAGACGGTCAGCGGCCGGTGGGCGAGGTAGAAGCCGGCGTGGTTGAGGCACAGCACGCGGGCCAGGCCCGGCAGGCCGCGGTCGGAGGCGAGCAGCGCGGCGCGGTTGTGGACGCTGGCGGCGGTGGCCGGATTCTCGGTGTCGGCGGCCTGCCGGGCGAGGTCGGTGAGCTGCTGCACCCGCTGCTCCAACGGGGCGGCGAGGGCGTGCCTGCGGGGGACGAGGGGCAGGCGGGCGAGGGCGTCGCCGAGCGGGCCCGTGGGCTGGGCGCTCATCGCAGCACCGCCTCGTTGGCGTCGACCAGGTCCAGGACGGCTCCGGCGGCGGCCGTGGCGAGGGCGGCCTGCTGCTGGTGGGGCAGGCCGAGGCGGTTGGCGGTGAACAGCTGGTGATGGGCGAGGACCGCGCGCTGCCCCCGCCACAGCTGGCCCTCGTCGGCCAGCACCCGCAGGGTCAGGCCGTAGACGGCGAACGCGCCGAACCAGGACGCGGCGTGCGCGAGTCGGCCTTCCAGGAGAGCGGAGCCGGGGGTGGTGTCGGCCCGGAGCAGGGTGCGGGCGGCGTCGACCAGGCGACGGTCCGAGACGGCCAGCCCGGGGCCGTCAGCGGACCGGTTCTCGGCGACCTGCGCCCAGGTGTCGCCGATCTCGTACCAGTCGAGTCCGGCACCGCGCATCGCGGCCGTGCCGAGCAGAAGCCACAACTCGGCTCGCTGGTCGGACAGTTCGCCGCGGTGCACAGCAGTGAGGTAGGTGAGGGCGTGGCGGCTGTCCTGGTGGAAGAGGCGGTGAGCGGCGGGCAGCGCGGCGGCCCCGCCGAACACGTAGGTCTCCGGCTCGTAGATGGCCGGGGTCCAGTCGTCGATCATGCCCGCCTCGCGGCACATGTCCAGGACCTCGTTGACCGCGGCCGCGGTGGCGGTGGCGGTGGCCTCCAGGGTGCCGGAGGCGACCTCGCGGTAGCGCAGCCGCCAGCGGTCGCCCTTGCGCAGGAAGTGCCAGCAGTCGATCAGTCCTTGGTCTTCCAGGGCTATCAGGGTGGGGCCGAGGAGCCGGACGGCATGCTCCTCGGGGGTGTCGGTGGCCAGGTGCAGGTGGACCTGCGTCCAGACGTGGTCGCCGGTGGCGAGCACCAGAGTTCTCCTTTGGATCAGACGAACAGCAGCAGGGCGTCCCAGCCGGTGCCGGGGCGCTCGGCGGCCAGGGAGCAGCGGGCGAGGGCGATGCCGGCGGTGCCTTCGAACAGGCCCTGGCCGGTGGCGTCGGTGCCGGGGTCGGGCAGGTTGCTGGCGGCGGCGAGGATGCGCATCGCGGTGGTGTGGTCGGTGCGTTCGGCGAAGCGCCGGGCGGTCAGGCGCACCCCGGCGGTGCCGTGGCAGACGGTCTCGTCGGTGAGGCTGTGGGCCTGGTCGGGGTCTTCGAGGGCGTCGAGGAAGGCGGCTTCGGCGGTGCGGGCGCGGTCGGTGTCGCCGGTGGCGCGGGCGGCGTGGTGCAGGGCGGTGGCGATGCCGGGGGTGCCGTAGCACCAGGACGGGCGCAGCGGCTTCGACTGCCGGGTGCGGCCCTGGTCGGCCTCGGCGGCGGTCAGGGCCTCGGGCCACCAGGCGCGGGCGGCGCCGTTCTGCTGCCAGGCGTCCAGCCAGTCGAGGATCCGTTCGATCGCCTCCAGGTGACCGGGTACGCGGGTGCCGTCGAGGTAGGTCAGGGCCAGCAGGGCGAGCGGGCCGGGGATGCCGTGCGCGATGCCGAAGTTGCCGTGCCCGCCCGGGTAGCGGTCGTCCTGATCGCCGGTGGGCGCGAGGTGCGTCCACCAGCCCGAGCGCCCGTGCACCGGGGCGGTCAGCCGGACCAGGTAGGCCAGCACCTCCCGCAGCAGCTCCTGGCGGCCTCGGACCCGCAGGTGCGCGCCGAGGCCGGTCAGGCCGCCCAGGAGGTCGAACTCGTGGAAGGCGGGGCGCTGCCCGGCGTCGATGCGGTGGTGGGCGGCGGCTAGGCGGCGCTGGACGATGTCCTCGACAGCTGAGTTCAGGCCCCTGCGCGGTTGGTCGTAGACCCGCGGGCCCTGGAGCGCGGCCAGGTGCAGGACGTGGGCGACGGCAGGCGCACCGTAGAACACGCCGGCTCCGGAGAAGGAGTTCACGGGTTGGCGCACGCACGCGGTGATCCACTCGTGCGCGGTCTCCCAGCTCCCCCGGCCGGTGGCGGCGCGCTCGATGTGCAGCAGCGCGGTGGCGAGGCCGCCCTTGGCCAGGGACTGGCCCCACTGGGCGGAGACCTCGGTGGGTGGTGCGAGCAGTTCGGCGGTCATGCCGGTTGTCCTTCCTGGGCGCGGGCGGTGCGGGTGAGGGCGGCGGCGCGGGCCAGGCGGTGGCAGATCCGCTCGCTGGCCGGATCGAGGCCGACGGCGCGGGCGTGGTGCAGGTGCAGCAGCGAGCCGAGGACATCGGCGGGCTCCAGCTCCCCGTCCCGGCTGAGCGCCTTGCGGTAGTCGGCCAGTTTCTTGGCCCGCACTCCCCACTCCGCGGTAAGGGCGCGGCCCTCCTCGGTGAGCTCCAACCGGTCGGGCCGGTCGGGCCGGTCGGCGAGTTCGGCGGCCAGCCGCGGCGCGGAGCGCGGCAGCGCGATCTCGTTGTGCCTGGGCACCCGCTCCAGCAGCCAGGCGTGACCGGCCTCCCTGCCCAGCAGCCCGGTGGCGAGGTCGAGCATGCTTGCCGCGGTGACGGCCGCCGGGTCGGTCGAGGTGGTGTGCTGGTAGGCGAGTTGGGCCAGCACCGCCCGGGAGTCTAGGGAGAAGAACTCCTCCGCCACCCGCAGCGCCGCCCCGCGCCCGTACCGGCCGGCCTCCGGTAGGTATGTGTCGATCTCCATGCGGGTCAACAAGCCTTCGGCGCGCATCTGCTGGGCCCACTTGCCGATGCGCTCGGAGGCCAGCGACCACGCGGCGACGGCGGAGACCGGGATGCGCAGGCGCACGTGCGGCTCGGGGTCGGTGTGCCGCAGGAACCACCACTGCGGCGGGACCACCCAGCCATCAGCCAACCCGGGTACGCGGGACAGGAGTTCGTCGGCGCGGCGCGGGTTGCCGAACAGGCGGGCCGACAGCCACCCGGACGCACCGGGCAGGTGCCCGGACCGGACGGTGACCGGCCGCCCCGGCCGCGGGCGGGTGGCGGGCAGCGGGGTGCGGGTGGAGTGCAGTTGCACGGTGACCTCGTGGGCCCGGCTGCACCACCGGTTGTCGTCCGCCCGCGGGGCCTCGATCAGGATCGCGGTCGGCTCCCGCAGCAGGTGCTCGCGCAGCAGCACCAAGTGCTCCGGCAGGCGCAGGTCCAGCGGCAGCCGCAGGTCCTGCTGCGACAGGTACACCGACGCCCGGACGTTGTACCGGGCGATCCACTCGCCCGCCGCCGCCCGCCACTCCTCCCACTCCGCGTCCTTGCCGGGCAGGTCGGCAGCGGGCAGGTGCCAGCGCGCCGCCGACAGCACCACCTCCCCGTGGCGCACCCGCGGCAGGTAGGACAGCTGCCCGGCCGCGCCCCAGTTGAACGCGGTCAGCCACGGCGTGTGGGCATGGGTGATCTCGCACAGGAACCGCACCAGCGGGTCGGTGTGCACCCGGAAGTCCACCGCGTTGAGGACCCGCACCTCCACCGGGCGGCGGTCGGTGAGCCGCACCAGCCACATCCGCCGCTCGTCCGCGCACACCCCCAACTCCTCCAGCCGCAGCACCGATCCGATCTGCGGGTACTCCCCCAGCGACAGCACGGGCAGCAGCGCTGGGGCCCGGGAGACGTTCTCGGCTCGGGCGTACAGCGGCGGCGCGGACACCTGCACCACCAGCGCGTCCGCCCGCAGCGGCGGAGCGGCGGCGATCGCCGCCTCCAGCTCACGCCGGCGTTCGGGCTCCAGCAGGTACAGGAACCGGCCCGCGGTCGTGCCCGCCCCGCGCGGAACCGCCTGCACCACCGGGGTGAACGCCACGGCCCCGTCCACCACCAGCCGCACCATCAGCTCGGCGTGCGGCTGCACCGCCCCCTCGGGTACCGGGTCGGGGGCGAGGCGCTCCAACAGCGGGCCGTCGAGGTCGACCTCGTCCAGGCACTCGACGGCGGCCTTCTGCGCCAGCCCCATGAGCCGGGCGTCGCGCCGTCCGAACTGCGGCGGCACGTCAGGTAGCAGCGAGTCCCGGTAGCGGGCGGGGAAGCCCAGCCCGGTGTCCGGGTTCACCAGCTCGACCACCGGCACCACGGCGCCCGGCCCGAACCGCTCCGCGAACCGGCGGTGGTAGTCCACCCACACCGGATGACCGCCGGGGAACGGCGACAGCCGGGTCAGCACCTCGGCCGCGCCGGTCACCAGCGACGCCACCCGCCGCGGCAGCACCGCGTGACCCGCGTCCAGGTGCAGGTCCACCATCAGCGGCGTCGACCTGTCCGGGACCCCGCCCTGCGGGCGGGTCAACCGGGTCCGCAGGGTCCGCTGCGCCGCCGGGTCGTCCAGCTCGTTGTGCCGGGCCAGCTGCTCACGGACCGTTCGAAGGGTGTTCCAGACGGCTTCGGCGGCGGGGATCTGGTCGAGGCCGGTGGTGTGGGCGATGGCGAGCAGGTGGCCGAGCGGGTCGGTTGCGGTTGTCGGCAGCCGCAGGATGCTGATCAGGAAGCCCTGGCGCACCAGCTCGCCGAGCATCGCGCGCACCTTGTCCGCCGGGGCGGCCGGGAACCGGTCGGCGAGTTCGCCGAGCGTCACCGACAGCGGCCCGTCGGCTGCCTCCAGCACGGCCAGCACCGCGGGGGTGGCACGGACGGAGACCTCCGCCGGTTCGCCGTCCTGCGGGTTGCGGACCACCGGCAGTACGACGCGCTCTCCCCGGCGCACCCGCAGCTGGTTGGCCGTCACCGGCAGCAGGTCGCCGGCGGCCTCCTCCAAGTCCCGCACCACACCGGATAGCCAGCGCGCGTCCGGCCGCGCCACCGCCCGGGACGCGCCCCAGCGGGGCGCGGCGGCGGACTCGCCGAAGGGCACCGCGGTCACCCCGGCGAACAGCCCGAAGGGCGTGGGCCGCTGCTGGCGCAGCGCGTACTGCATCACCGAGGCGGTGAGCCGGCGCAGCCGCCGCCGGGGTACGTGGTCGAAGTTGAAGACCACTTCGCGCATCCGGGCAGCCAGCTGCGGGCCGGCGGCGACCTCGACGGCCGCCGCGAACGGGGCGTCCGTCCAGACGTGCTGGAGCCAGGCCCGCCAGTTCGCGGTGGCGTGGGGGCCGGTGTCGGCCAGGTCGGGCCACCAGGACGGCTCGGTCCCGGCCGGACGGGCGGCGGCCCGCAGCAGGGCCGGTCCTGCTGCGCGGTACAGGGCCACGGTCGTTCACCTCGGTTCTGGGAGATTTCGGGAGGTTCTGGAAGGTTCCGGGAATGCCGGGGCCCGGCGTGCGGCGGCTTGACGGCCGCACGCCGGGCCCGGGTCACACGGGGAGAGGAGCGGTCAGACGTTGCCGCCGAACGAGGTGCAGGCGGTGCCCGAGCAGGTGCTGCCGCAGCCGTCGTCGGTGGAGCGCAGCAGCGCGGCCACCGGGTCGGCGCCCTCCACGATCGTCACGTCGAGGTCGAAGTCGCTCGCGGCGGTGGTGCCGGCGATGGTCGTGCTCATGGTGCTTCCTCCTTGGAGTCGGTGGTGCAGGGCCTGGCCGCGGACTACGGCCAGGAGATCGTGAGCCGGACGTGGGTCTTGTCGACGACCAGCCCGTCCGGGAGCTGGTCGTTGGGGGTGCCGATCGGCTGGGCGGTGAAGACCGGGCCGCCGCCGGTGCGGTGCGCGCGGTCCCACCGGCGCACCTCGGCGTTGATCAGGGCCGCCAGGGGACCCCCCTCGGGGCCGAAGCCGTGCGCACCGAACTCGAACACCGCCGAGTCCTCGGAGATCCTGCGCAGCGCGAGGTAGGCGAGGCTGTCGCCCTCCACGATCACCGGGCACGCCATCCGGTTCGCCGGGACGACCGTCTTGGTGTCCAGCTCCGGGTCCACGGACATCAGGCCGAACCCGGGCAGCGAGGACGCCAGCCACAGGTACAGCGAGTCGAACGGCTCCTGGTTGCCGACCGTCACCCCGCTCCACCACTCCGCGCGGGGCGTGTCCAGCACGCCGCCCAGACGGCTGGTGTCAGGGCGCTCCAGCTCGTCGAAGCGCAGCCCGATCTCCTTCGTGCCGCGCGGCAGCACCAGGAACTCGTCGTGCGCGTCCGTCCCCTGGATCTTGACGAACCCGGAGACCGTGGCGGACACGCTCACCAGCCGCTCGCCCTCCCGGCGGAAGGTGATCGAGCGGGTCAGCCCGTGCATCCGCAGCGGCACGGTGATCGTCCCGCCCTCGACCAGAGCACCGGTCCACGCCGGCGGCAGGTCCCACGCCCCGACCGTGACGACGATCCGGTCAAACGGGCCGCCCTCCACCTGCCCGGAACCGTCCGCCAGCACCACCCGCACCCGCTCGTACCCCGCCTCCGCGAGGTACTTCTGCGCGCGGTCGGTGACGAACGGGTCGATGTCGACCGTCACCACCTCGCCCTCCGGGCCGACGAGTTCGGCGATCAGCGCCGCGTTGTAGCCCCCGGAGCCGATCTCCAGCACACGCATCCCCGGCAGCACGTCCGCCTGCTCCAGCATCTGCGCCTGGATCCGCGCGGCCGACACCGAACTGACAGCGAGCCCGTACTCGTTCCGCTTGGTCACCAGCGCCCGCTCCGGCTCGTACGCCTCCGCGAGCGGCACCTCCGGGGCGAACACGTGCCGCGGCACGGCCAGCAGCGCGGCCGCCACCCGGTCCGTACGGAGCGCGCCGCCGGAGCGCAGTGCCTCCACCATCGCGGTGCGCAGTGCCTCATCCCCGTCCGGCAACGACCGGCCGACGGAGTCTGCCAAGGTGGACATCGTTCTCCTCTTGATTCGCCGCACGGATGCGGCACCGTTCCGGAGGCGGGACGTGGCAACGTCCCAACTCCCTTTGCGGAAAAGTCATCAGCGCGTGCCCGGAGCAGCACACCGCAGCGCCGAGCTGCCGTCACCGAGAGATGCGAGACCTGGCAGCCGATATCCGAGGCTTGCCCCCACTCAAGCGGCCTTCCCGGCGCCCGAGTGCTGCGGCTGCCCCGACATCCGGGCCCACACGGTTTTCGCGCCGAGATCGACCGTCACGCCCCAGTCATCGGACAGATCGGCAACCAGCAGAAGCCCCTGCCCGTCCACGCGCACACCCACGGGCCGTGGACGCGGTCGGAGTTCGGACCGGTTGTCGCGGACCTCCAACCGGCAGTCGCCTTCGATCTCCTGGAGCCGCACGGGTACGACCTCGTCGGCACGGCAGGCGTGGCGGATGGCGTTGGTGACCAGCTCCGAGCAGATCAGGACCATGTCGTCGATGCGCTGCGGAGACCACCCCCAACCCAGCAGGGTCCGCCGGACAGCGCCACGGGCCAGTCGGGCCGATGCCGGTGTCGCCGGAAACTCCTGCTCCCACAGCCGGAGCCCCTGTACTGTCACGTCCACGCCCGCTCCCTCCGCCGTCTCCGGTCGCTGCCCCACGAACCGCACGGCTGTTCCCGGCAGTTGGTGTTCGGACGGTGCCGCCCGCTTGCTCAAGACAACCGTGGTTGGCGACTGGGAGTAAGGTGTTGGCGACTCCCAGCGGTTTAACCCGTTTAACGGGAAGTCAGGGGACGTGATGGCGAAGGAAGTTCGGGTCAACGAGCGCCTGCAGCAGGCCATCAGGGAATCCCGGATGACGTACGATCGCCTGGCCCTGGAGCTGGGCATCGTCGCAGGTCGACACGGTGACGACGCCCGCCCGGGCAAGTCGTTGATCAGCCACTGGGTGCGCTACAGCGTGGTGCCGTCGGGAAACATGCCGTCCTACCTCGCCGCCGTGCTGTCCCGCCGGCTCGGGCGGACCGTCACCCCGGCCGACCTCGGCCTGGCCGAAGAGGTGAGCGATCTTCGGGAGTGGGGCTTGGATACGCTGAGCGTCCTGGCCGATCTCCGACGAATCGACGTGGACGACGTGGAAGTGGATCGCAGCACCGCCCTCCAGCTGATGGCCTACTCCGTCGGCGCGCTCGCACTTCCCGCCGAGAGCTGGTGGGAGTCGATGGCGCGCACGGGCGAGGCACGCGGACGAGCCGGTGGCCGACGGGTCGGTGAAGCGGACGTCGAGGCGGTCCGCGACATGACCGGCCTGTTCTCCCAGGTCGACCAGCGACGCGGTGGCGGCCACGCCCGCACCGCCGTGGTGCAGTACCTCACCAGCGACGTCGCACGATTCCTGAAGGGCACCTTCGCCTCGGAGCGGACGCGTCGGCAGATGTTCTCCGCCGCGGCCGAACTCGCCTACGTGGCAGGTTGGATGGCCTTCGACAGCGCCGACCACGCCGCGGCCCAGACCTACTTCGGGCAGGCGGTCCGGCTGGCGGCCGAAGCGGACGACCCGGCGATGGCCGGCCACGTCCTGCGGGCGATGGCCCACCAGGCCCTCGACCTCGGGCACCCGAAGCAGGCGCTCGACCTCGCCGCGGCGTCCATCAGCGGAGACCGGTACGCGCTCGCCTGCCCGCGCGAACGCGCGCTGCTCGGAGTGATCCACGCCCGGGGTCTGGCGGCGACCGGGCGACACACGGCCGCCACCGGCGCCCTGCTCCAGGCCCAGCGCGACCTCGCCGCCGCGGCGCCGGGCGACGACGAACCGGCCCGGGTGTTCTTCTTCGGGGAGGCGAGCCTGGCGCACGAGACCGCCTCCGCCCTACGCGACATAGGCGATCTCGCCGGTGCGGTGAAGGAGTTCCGGCACAGCGTCGAGACCCGCAAGGCCAGCTCCTTCGCCCGGACGCACGCCGTCACCCTCGGCTACCTGGGCGCCGTCCACGTCCGGCTAAAGAACATCGAGGAAGCCTGCGCCGTCTGGTCGGACGCACTGGACGCGATGGAGCCCGTCCGGTCCGGCCGCACCCGGCAGACCGCGACGCACATGCGCACCGCCCTCTCGCCGTTCCGACAACGCGGCATCCGCAGCATCGACCGGGTCGACAGCCGGGCGGCCGCCTACCTGGAAGCCACCGCGTGAACCGACGTACCGTCACCACCCCGACCGCAGGAGGAGAACCGATCATGACCGACCGCGAGGTGTTCGAAGTCGAGGCCCTCGGCCACGTGGTGGGCGGCCGCACCGAGCCCACCGACGACTTCTGGGGCGGCACCCGGGCGATCATCCGACTCGACGGCACCCGTTTCACCGCCGACGCCACCAAGGGGTTGGAGGACTTCTCCCACCTGGAGGTCGTCTTCCGCTTCCACCTCACCGACCCCACCGACCTCAACCTCGGCGCCCGCCGCCCGCGCGACAACCCCGACTGGCCCGAGGTCGGCATCTTCGGCCACCGCAACATGCGCCGCCTGAACTGGCTCGGCGTCTCGCGCTGCCGACTCCTCAAGGTGGACGGCCTGGACCTCCACGTCGAGGACCTCGACGCCGTCGACGGCACCCCGATTCTCGACGTGAAGCCCTGGTTCGTCGACTTCGGCCCCCGCGGTGAGATCCACCAGGCGCAGTGGACCACCGACATGCTCGGCGACTACTTCACCCCCGGCGAGAACGGCCGGGGCGTCGAGTAGCCGAGCGGGCAACTTCCCTCCGAGGAAGCCGAATCCGAAAGGGGGCGTCCGAAGCAGCCTGTTGGGCAGCCCACTTCGGACGCCCCGGGTGAGGGCGCCCCGATGGTTCAGCGCAGGAGGCCGAAGACCAGGGCCGCGACGCCGCCGAGGGTGGTGCTGGCCAGGATCTGCGCGAAGGTGTGGGCCTTGAGCACCATGCGGGACCAGCCGATCGCTGCGGCGCCGAGCGTCGTGAGCAGCAGCCAGGGGCCGAGGGCGAGCACGAGGATCATGACGGCGCCGCCAGCGACGCTGTTGTGGAGGGAGATCTGCCACCCGGTGGTGACGAGGAGGGTGGAGGTCAGCCCCACGAGCATCGCGACGACCAGCGCGGACACGTCGGACGGGGCGCGGAGGGCGCACAGCAGGATGATGCCGGTGGCGACCGACACCAGGCTGAGCACCATCGGCAGGAGTCGCTGACGGCGAACGCGGATGTGCCTGTCGGTGAGACCGCCGCGTTTCACACCGAGCGCGATGATGCTTATCGGGACGACGCCGCAGAAGATCGCGGCCAGCAGCCCCCAGCCGAGGCCCGACCCGGAGCGGGTGCTGTGCCAGCCGATCAGCAGCAGGAGCGCGATCACGAGGTTGGCAGGGGCAAGGACGTCTGTGACGACCCGCGCGGCCTTCTGGCGAAGTGTGCTGTCGGCGAAGGTGGGCGGAGCGGGTGGTTCGAACGTCACGGGTGGCTCCGGAAGGGCGGTCGGGTCGTACGCGACGGCGTACGCGTGTGGTCTCCGGCCGCGCATCGGCGCGGCGTTCGCGCACAGCTTCTCAACAGTGAGCGGAAGACCGTGCGAAGGGGAAAGCCAAGGTTCGTCGTGACTGGTCGGGTGGCTTAACAGGGTGGATGAGTGCCCGCGGTGCGGCCTATGGTTCTGGTCCTGCCGCACACGGCGGACAGGCTGATGGGCCGCTGCCCACGTCGACCGGGGACGATACCGACGTCCAGAAGCACCGACTCCTGGACGCCGGACCGGCCCTCCGAAGTGGCCGATTCCCCACCGCGCGCTCGGCGGACTTCCATGCCCGAGAGACCGCCGCACGCGCTCCTACGAAGCACGGAGTATGGCTTGCGCGTACCCATGACGGAAACGGAAAACCCGAAATCGCCCTGTCGCAGCCGACGCCTTCGCCCTGGTGTGCAGCCAGCCGGCAAGGTGCCCGGTGCGGGCACCACCGTTCGGGGCCGCTGACATGGCGCGCATCCGATCGGTCAAGCCCGAGACCTGGGTGAGCGAGACGCTCGCCGAGGTCTCCATCCCCGCGATGGTCACTTTCCTCGGCATGACCAACCACGCCGACGACCACGGCCGCCACCGTGACAACGCCGCCATCGTCTACGGCCTGGTGTGGCCGATGCGGGAGGAGATCACCCGCGTTGACGTCGAGGACCACCTGAAGCAGCTCGCCGCCGCCGGGGCCGTGTGCCGCTACACCGGCTGCGACGGGCGGAAGTACTTCCACTACCCGACCTGGCGCAACCACCAGAAGATCGACAAGCCGTCGCTCAGCCGCCTCCCCGCGTGCCCGCACTGCGAGCCGGAGCGGTGCGGCGTCTGCAAGGGCCCGTGCATCCAGCGCGCCACCCTCACCGAAGCGCCGACCCCCGTGCCCGAGGCCGCCCCGACCGCTCCCCAAGTGTTCGACGAGCCCTCGGCGAACACTCCCACCCACCTCGACCACCCCTCTGCACCCGTCGCGAAGCCGTCCCCGCAGAGCGGCACCGGCAGCGGCACGGCCACCGCCCCGACGGTCGGCGAGAAGTGCGTGGCCGTCCCTGCCGACGGAAGAAGTGCAGGTCAGACGGCATTCGCCGAAGCCTCCCCGAAGGCTCGGCGAAGCGTCCAGGAGCCCTCGACGCCTGGATCTAGGATCTTGGATCCTGGATCTTCTTTCCCTACGGGGCGGCAAGCGCCCGAGCCGGAGGCGGTCTCGGCGGGCCAGCTCGTCGGCGAGTACGTCGCCGCGTGCGAGCGGCGCCCGCCGGGCAGCGTGCTCGGCCACCTCGGCAGGACCGTCAAGGGCCTGCTGGCCGAGGGCATCGACGCCGAGCACGTCCGCGCCGGGCTGCGGCGCTTCGCCGAGATCCAGGGCCACCCGTCCCGGCTGCCGAGCCTGGTCAACGACGCCATGAACGCGCGCACCGCCGGTTTGGCCCGGCCGGGATTGCGCCCTAACCTGCCTGTTCACCGGGCGTGGACCAACCCGGTCGACGCCGCCAACGCCTACGCCGAGGAGCTGTGATGCGCACCCACCGCGACCCGCGGACCCTCGCCGACGGCGCTTCCGTCCTGGACCGGATGGCCCGGATCCTCGCCGCCCGGGGCATCGACCGCGCCACGGTCGACGCTCTCCCGGACGAGCCGGAGCGGTTCTCGCCGGAGGCGGCGCTGTCCGCCGGGATGCCGCCCCGCTACCGCGACGCTGTGGCCGACCACCCGCTGGTGCTGGCCTGGACCCGGCAGGTCGCCGCCCAGGCCACCGCCCCGAGCACCGGGGCGCGCCGCCAGGTCACCTGCGGCCCCAGCCTGCTGATGGCCGGGGTGCCTACAGCCGAGTGCCGCTGCTGATCCTCGACGACCTCGGCGCCGCCAAGACCAGCGAGTTCGTCGAAGAACAGACCTACCGGCTCATCAACCGCCGGTACAACGCGATGCTCCCGACGCTCATCACGACGAACCTGCGGATCAGGGACCTCAAGGCGTACCTCGGCGACCGCGTCACCTCCCGCCTCGCCGAGATGACCACCCGGGTCGAGTTCGAGCCGGTCGACCGCAGACGCCACCAGCGCGCCGCCTGAACAACCGCCGCGCTGTCCTATCCCGATGGTCACCAGTGCTCTCGAACCCGGTCAGCAGACCGCCCTCCCGGTCAGTGGCGACCTGGTCAGTGACCGACGGGTGAGGTTGTACCGGTGACCGCCCCGCCGGTCAGCCCGGCCACCTCCCGGCCGGTCACTGACCGAGCGGCTGACCGGGACACCGAGGAACTGCTGGAAATCGCCAAGCAGGCGGTCAAGGAAGCCGACAACAAGCTGACCCGCGCCGTGGTCGCCACCGCGATCCGCGGTCAGCAGATCCCGCTGTCCAGCGACACCCTGACCCAGCTGATGGCCCAGCTCCGCGACCGAGGCAGACGCCTGGCTGACCGTCCTGCACCAGCGCGGACACCTCCACCGCGTCGAAACCGCCTCCGACGGCACCCGCACCGTCCAACGGGGCCGGCACTCCCGACCCTGGACCCTCCACCACCCGGTCCTGGCCCTCGACTGGGTCGAGGACCTCGTCCGCGACGTCGAGCAGCGCGACACGGAGCCGCACCGGTGACCGGCATCGACCCGAAGGCCACACCACCGCGAGCGAGCACCGACCCCAACCAGGCCCCTGGCGGAGCAAGTTGTGGGGTAAGGAGTCCTTACCCCGCCCCCACCCCCACGGGGGCGGGAGCACCCCGTCCGGTGGCAGACCCAGGGGGGCCTGCCACCGGACGGGGAGTCGGCCCGGGGGTGCCGACGAAGAAGGAGGAGCAGCAGAGTGAGCCGACCGCCGAAGCCGTCCGCGCCGCCACCCGCCGCCGACTGCGCCAGCCCGTCGCGCGCACCAACCGCGTCTGCCCCCGCTTCAGCGACCCCGAGTGGTCCCTCCTCCAGCACGCCGCCCGGCAGACCGGCCTCGCCCCCGGCGGCTACACCGCCGCCGCGACCCTGGCCGCCGCCGCGAGCAGCGACCCGAACGCCGCCGTCGCCGACTACCGGCGCGGCATCCAGGAACTCATGGAGTCCAACCGCCAACTCGGAGGCATCGGCAACAACTTGAACCAGGTCGCCCACTTCCTCAACGCCGGAGGCCAGGTCGCCGCCGACCTCCAGCAGCTCCTGCAGCACATCGAAGCGTCCATCGCCGCGGTCGACGACGCCATCGCCTGGATGGTCCGCCGGTGATCCCCAAGATCCGCACCGGCACCGGCGGCACCTACGGCCTCGTCCGCTACCTCTTCGGCCCCGGCAAGAGCGACGAGCACACCGACCAGCACGTCGTGGCCAGTTGGAACGGCTTCGCCCCCGACCCCGGCCGCAACCCCCACCACACCCTCGCCCAACTCGCCAACCAGCTCGACCAGCCCGTCAAGGCCATCGGCGACCGCGCCCCCGCCACCGCCATCTGGCACTGCTCGGTGCGCGCGGACCCCGGCGACCGCCACCTCGACGATGCCGACTGGGCGGACATCGCCCGCCGCATCGTCCACGCCACCGGCATCGCCCCCGACGGCGACACCACCGCCTGCCGCTGGGTCGCCGTCCGCCACGCCGAGGACCACATCCACATCGCCGCCACCCTCGTGCGCCAGGACGGCCGCCTCGCCAGCCGCTCCTTCGACCGCCGCAAGGCCCAGGCCGAAGCACGCCGCATCGAACAGGACTACGGCCTGCGCCAGCTCACCCCCGGCGACGGCACGGCCGCCAAGAACCCCACCAGCCAAGAGCGCTGGAAGGCCGAGCGCACCGGCCGCACCGAGACCCCGCGCGAAACCCTGCGCGAAGCCGTCCGCCAGGCCGTCGCCGGAGCCGCCACGGAGGCCGAGTTCTTCGACCGGCTGCGCGAGGCCGGCCTGCGGGTCAAGCTCCGCCACGCCCCTTCCGGCGACGTCCTCGGCTACAACGTCGCCCTGCCCGGCGACCGCAACCGCGACCGTGAGCCCGTCTGGTTCGCCGGGTCCACCCTTGCCCCTGACCTCTCCCTGCCCCGCATCCGCCGCCGCCTGACCGACGCACCCGCCGACACCACCCCACCCCGACCCAGCACCGACCGGTCCGCGCCCGCCCGCATCCGGCGCACCGCCGCCGCCACCGCCGAGCGCGCCACTATGCTCCTCGATGAAGATGGTGGTTACGAAGCCGCCGCCCAGCTCGTCGGCGCCGGCGAACTCCTCGACGCCCTCGCCCAGACCTCCCCGGCCGCCACCCGCGCCGAACTACGAGACGCAGCCCGCGCGTTCGAACGCGCCACCCGCTCCCACGTCCGCGCCGAGAACGCCGACATCCGCGCCCTGCGCTCGGCCACCCGCGCAATAGTCCACGCCGGAACGGCGCTTGGACGAGGGGAGGACGGCGGCGCCACCGCGATGGTCCTGTCCACCCTCGTCCTGCTCACCCTGGCCGCCGCCCGCTGGCACTCCGCCCGCGGCCACGCCCAACAGGCAGCAGCCTCCCGCCAGGCCGCCGAACACCTGCGCGCCGCCTACCGGCACAGCGCCGCGACCCCGCTGCGGGCGATGCGGGAGCGGGCCCAGGCGCTGCCCGAACCCGAACGCCGCCGCCACGAAGCCACCATCCGCGCCGCCCTCGGCGAACCGGCCACCCGCGCCGAGCACCAGGCCGGCACCACCGAGCGGTTCCACGCACTGGCAGCCACCCTCGCCGAAGCCGAAAAGGCCGGCCACGACCCCAAAGCCCTCCTCGAAGAAGCCGTCGACCGCCGAGAGTTGGAGAGTGCCCGCAACACCGACACCGTGCTGGTCTGGCGCATCCGCCGCCTCGCCGACCTGCCCGCCCTCCCCAGCAGCACCGGCAAACCGAAGACCGGCACCACCCCGACCAAGCAGACACCCGGCCGCACGGCCGCCCGCCCCGCAACTCCGGCACCCGCGCGTCCGATTGCCGCCCCCCACCGCCCGGCACCCCGACGCTGACCGGCACCCGAAACCCCTCGACCCCCACTCCCACCAGGTGTTACGCAAGAACCCGCACCGGACGAACGGAGAGCCCGTGCCCAGAAAGGCTGCTTCGCCGTGGTCCGCAACCCCAACAGCCATGAAACTGACCTGTCCCGCGTCAACTTGCTGATGTCCCGCTTCAACTTGCTGACATGATTTTGGGGTCGGGAAAGTTGGGGACGAGGGGGTCGGCGACTCCGGTGTGGACGTCGTGCGGGCGGTTCCAGG
>NZ_JOGH01000057.1:0-36540 GCF_000721345.1 Kitasatospora sp. NRRL B-11411
CCCCACCACCCTCCCGCCACCACCGCTGCGACCACTCGCCCGCCCCCGCCCGCACCCCGCCGCAGCCGGCTCCGCCGGGCTCCGCGGCCCGCGCCCCGGCGGTCCCGCACCGGCCCGCCGCTCCAGCGCCGCTCCGGAACGGCCCGGCCGATCCGCCACCGGGCCCCGAGCCGTCCACCCGCTGGGTTCGAGAGGACGTCCAGCCCCGGGGCCGACACTCGGTCACACGGGCAGCCCCCGGCGGTGCCCTCCCCGGTGGACACCGTGCCGCGGCACCCGGAGCGGCCTCCTCACCGAGGCCGCCCGCGCCGCGGGGCCGCCCACCGGTCTCCCCCGTACCGGTGGACGGCCCCGCGTGCCGCCCCGGCCCCCTCCCGGAGGCGTTCATGCGTGTCCTGCTGCTGCCCTGGCGTTTCGTCCGCTCCTTCTGGGACGGGCTGGTGACCCTCGGCCTCCTGCACACCGGCGAGAGCAACGACCCCCACGACCTCGCCCTGCGCCACCCCGACAGCACCCTCCCCCTCACCGCTGCCCCGGCCTTCGGCCCCCCGCCCGGCCACCCCGAACAGCTCCGCCCCGACCTCCCGCTGACCGCCCTCGAACGCCGGCTCCGCCGCGAACTCCAGCAGCCCACCCGGGCCGGCGACTTCGCCTGACGCCGCGCCGGTCGACGACGCCGCCGACCCGCCCCGGAACCGGCCCCCGACCGCACTGCAATACGTGTCGCCCCGGGCAGTCGCCGGTGAACCGGTCCGCTGTGCCGCAACTGACAGCCGGATCCCCGCACCCCTCCCCGGCGTCGTAGGCCAGCTGCCCTTCCGAATGACCGGGTACGGGCAGCACCTGCGCCATCAGGACCGATCCGGCGGGGGCGGGGTCCGGAGGAGCCCCCGCCGGCACTCCGCGCGGCTGGAAGCCGGGCACGTCCGGCGGAAGGGCAGCCAACCCGCCGTCCGTCCAGGCGGGTTTCTTTTAAGAAGGGGGAGGGGCCTTGACCTGCGGAAACCCTGATTCTGCATCAGCCCTAGGCGGAATATATCCCTTCGAGGTCCAGGGAGTTGTATCAGCCCCATACCGCGATACATCTCGGCTCGGTTCCGTTCCCGGAGGGTGGTGCGGAGGAGGACTTCGCGAGGGGTCTGGCCGATCTGATCGGCAGCGGCCTTGAGCAACTGCAGGCGCAGAACCCCAGCATCGGGTTCACGCTGGTCGCCAATACCGAGAAGCCGCGCAAGCGCGCGTTGACGTACAGCGGAGCCTGGGTCGCGACGGATCGGGAGCTGCTGGCGAACGTCTGGCGCTTCGACTTCACGAAGCGCGAGCGCGCGGTGCCGGACATCATGACCGCGGAGATCGACGAGGCCGGGCAGTGGCGCGGGACTCAAAGTGAGCTCGCTCGGATCGGCCGGGCCGTGATGGACATGAAGAGGATCAAGATTCCCTACGAGAAGGCGGCGTGAGCACGATGACGACTGCATCGGGTCCCACTCCGCTTGTGGCGTTCTGGTTCAACAGCCTGCTCTTCGAGTACCTGCCGAACGCCGGCCTGACCCCGACCGAGCGGGATGTCCTGGACATCCTCTTCGCCCGACAGGAGCCGGGCGGCGTGGTCTTCATCACCCAGGCGGTCCTCAGCGAGCGCTTGGGGGTGCAGCAGCCGAATATCAGCAAGGCGCTGGGACGGCTCTCGGACCTGGGGATCATCGACCCGCCCCACCTCCGGCGCCGCGGCCGGATCCGGCTGCACAAGCTGCTGGCGGCCCAGGAGGGCCCCCGGCAGGCTATCGCCGCCGTGCACGACGAGAGCCTGGACGACTGGCCGCTGAACATCCCCACGACCCGGACGCGCCCGGCCCGGATCGCTTCTCCCTCGTCGCCGAAGGCGGACTCGGAAAGGGCCGGTCGGCGGGGCGGCGCTTCCCCGGCAACCGTGGGCGCCTCCGAACCCGGGAGCGGGCGGAAACGGACCGGTCGCCCAGGACTCCGAGTCGTGTGACGAATGCATATGAACCTACATATGGCGAGCGGCAGCTAGAGCGCTGACCTGCGGGTTTGCCGGGCAGGGCGATGGATGCATGGCAAAACATATGCGTCCTCACATGTTCTGGACGCGGTCCTGCGCACAGTCGTCGCCGATCAGCAGCAACCTGCCTTCCCTGTCACGTCGTTCACCGCGTCGAGCAGCCTGCGGAAGACGCGGCGCGACTCGGTGGATCCGGTGCCCACACCTCACGGTCAGGCACGCCACCCCAGCGGTAATCCGGTCGAGGGCCTCAGCGGCTCGTCCCGTTCGCACCGCTCGTCCCGTTCACGCCGCGGCCGCCCGGACCACCAGCGCCGAGTTGAACCCGCCCCGGCCGCGGGCCAGCACCAGGACGTGGCGCAGCCCCGGCAGCTCCCGGGGTTCCCCGACGACCAGGTCGAGCGGGCAGTCGGCCGCGGTCCGCACCGTGCCGGTGGTCGGCGGCAGCAGCCCGTCGCGCAGCGCGAGCAGCGCGGCGGCCACGTCGAGCGCGGAGCCGCCCGCGCCGAGCCGGCCGGTCATCGACTTGGGCGCGGTGACCGGCACCCCGTGCGGCCCGAACAGGTCGGCCAGCGCGGCCGCCTCGGCCCGGTCCTCGGCCCGGTTGCCGGCCCCGTCGGCGAAGACCGCGCCGATCTGCTGCGGGGTCACTCCGGCGTCGGCCAGGGCCAGTTCGGCGGCCTCCTTGAGCCGGGGGCGGCCGGGGACGCCGTCGAAGGTGGCGGCGCAGCCGGCCACCGCGCCGTAGCGGGCGGCGCCGCGTTCGGCGGCCTCCCGGGCGTCCTCGAGGACGAGCAGCGCGCCGCCCTCGCCCGCGACGTGGCCGCTCGCGTCGGGGGCGAAGGGCAGGTAGGCGCGCTGCGGGTCGGTGGAGGTGCTGAGCCGGCCGTCGGACAGCAGGGCGGCCCAGCCCCAGGGGCACAGCGCGGAGTCGACGCCGCCGGCCACCATGAGGGTGGCGCCCCGGCGGATCTCGCGGCGGGCCCGGGCGATCGCGTCGAGGCCGCCGGCCTGTTCGCTGACCACGGCGGTGGCGGGGCCGCGGAGCCGGTGCTGGATGGCGATCTGGCCGGTGTGCGCGGCATGGAACCAGGCGGAGGACTGGTAGGCGCTGACGTACTTGGCGCCCCGGCCCCAGAGCGCCTCGAGGCCGCGCTGGCCGAACTCGGTGCCGCCGGTGGCGCTGCCGGTGACGACTCCGGCGAGGTGGCCGTGGTGGTTGGTCGGGGTGGCGCCGGAGTCGGCCATCGCCTCGCGGGCGGCGGCCAGTCCGAGCCGGGTGGCCCGGTCGGTGCTGGGCAGCAGCCGGCTGGAGACGTGCTCCTCGTCCACGAAGTCGCGGACCTCGCCGGCGATCCGCACCGGGTAGCCGGAGGCGTCGAAGCGGGTGATCGGGGCGATGCCGCCGCGGCCGGCCAGCAGGCTCTTCCACCAGGTGTCGGTGCCGAGCCCGTTGGGCGCGGCGACGCCGATGCCGGTGACGACCACCTCGGCGTCCTCGGTCCGTCCCCCGTTCACGCCGCCTCCTGCAGCCGGGGCCGGGTCAGCACGGCGGCGGTGTGGAAGCCGCCGAAGCCGCTGGCGACGCTGAGCACGGTGCTGGTGCGCTGCTCGCGGGCGATCAGCGGGGTGTAGTCGAGGTCGCAGATCGGGTCGGGCCGGTGCAGGTTCGCGGTGGGCGGCACGGTGCTGCGGGCGATGGCCAGCACGCCGGCCACCACGTCCAGGGCGCCGGCGGCGCCGAGCGCGTGCCCGATCATCGACTTGATGGAGCTGATCGGGACGCGCCGGGCGTGGTCGCCGAGGCCGAGCTTGAGCGCGTGCGTCTCGTGCCGGTCGTTGTGCCGGGTGCCGGCGCCGTGCGCGTTGATGTAGTCGACGTCCACCGGGTTCAGCCGGGCCTCGTCGAGCGCGGCCCGGATCGCGCCGGCCATCTCCTGCCCGTCGGGGCGCAGCCCGGTCATGTGGTGCGCGCTGGTGTACGTGGCGAAGCCGGACAGCTCGGCGTAGGCGTGGGCGCCGCGGCGGCGGGCGTGCGCGAGCTCCTCGAGGATGACGACGGCGGAGCCCTCGCCGAGCACGAAGCCGTCGCGGGTGCGGTCGAAGGGGCGGGAGGCCGTCCCGGGTTCCTCGTTGCGCGGGCTGGTGAGCTGGATCCGGTCGAAGCAGGCCATGGCGATCGGGGAGATCGGCGCCTCGGCGCCGCCGGCGATCATCACGTCGGCGCTGCCGTCGCGGATCAGTTCGGCGGCGTGGCCGATCGCGTCCAGGCCCGAGGTGCAGCCGCTGGAGACCAGGCCGACCGGCCCCTGCGCCCAGCTGTCCCGGGCCACCGCGGCGGCGACCGAGCTGGGCACGAGGTAGTCGTAGAGGACGTCGGTGGCCTGGGTGTGGTCCACCGTCCAGGCGGCGCCGTAGTCGCTGAGCAGCGCGTACTGGGTGGCCAGGCCGGTGACGCAGCCGACGGCGCTGCCCAGGGTGACGCCGCAGCGCAGCGGGTCGGCGGCGATGCTGTCGGCGATGCCGCTGTCGGCGATCGCCTCGCGGGCGCTGACCAGGGCGAACTGGGCGGTCCGGTCGAGGCGTTCGGTGTCGGCGAGGGTGAAGCCGTGCGCGGTGGGGTCGAAGTCGACCTCGGCGGCGATCCGCGAGCGGTAGGCGGAGGCGTCGAAGATGGTGATGCCCCGGGTCGCGGTGCGGCCGGAGGTCAGCAGGTTCCAGAAGTTCCCGGCGCCGATCCCGCCGGGGGCGACGACGCCGATGCCGGTGATGACGACGCGCCTCACCGCCGGCCTCCGAGGGCCAGGGCGGCGGCCCGGTCGCGGCAGGCCTGGCCGACCAGGCGCGGCAGTTCGGGGGTGCCGACGAAGAAGTGGTCGCCGTCGACGGTGCGCGCCTCGACCCGCCCGGTGGCCCAGCCCCGCCACTCCTCGAGCAGCGCGGGCACGGCCAGCGGGTCGTCGCGGCCGGCGAAGACCAGCACGGGGGTGTCCACCTGGCCGCCGGTGACGGAGTCCAGCGCGGCCTGGCGCAGCGAGCCGGCCAGCCGCAGGTCGTCGCGGAGCACGGGCAGCACGGCGCGGTGCCACAGCCCGCCGGGCCGGGCCATCTCGCCCGCGGGCAGCGAGCCGAGCCGGTCCAGGATCGGCAGCAGGTGCTCGTCGGGCAGGTCGGCGGCGCTGACCAGGGCGGTGGCCACGTGCGGCGGCAGGCAGGCGCCGACCGCGAGGAACAGCGGGGGCGGCGCGCCGGTGTCGGTGAGCGCCCGGGTGAGGGTGTACGCGACCAGGGCGCCCATGCTGTGGCCGTACACCGCGTACGGCCCGGTGCCGGCCCGTTCGGTGAGGATCGGCATCAGGTCGGCGAGCAGGGCGGCCCGGTCGGTGACCCGGGGTTCGCGGCGGCGGCCGTCGCGGCCGGGCAGCAGGAGGGGCACCACGTCGACGTCGGGTCCGACCAGGGACGGCCAGCGGCGGTAGCCCGCCACTCCGCCGCCCGCGTGGCCGAGGCAGTAGAGCGTGGTCCGCTCCCCGCCGGCATCCGTCAGAGCAGTCATCCGTGGTCCTCCTCCTGCGATGCCGGTGCCTCACCCGGGAAGCCGCGGGGCCGGCCGTGGGACGCGGCGGCCTGCGCCGGCACCGCGGGGGCGCGGCCGTCCGCGGACCGAGCCTGTCCTGTCCGCCTCGAGCCGTGCTCGGCCCGGGTTCGGGCTCAGGCCGCGTACAGGTCGAAGGTGGAGGTGCGCCGGGGGCCGGCGGCGGTGTCCAGCAGCGGGTCGACGACGAGCATCGCCTGGTGCATCCGCTGGAGCTGGGGGGAGGGTTCGACGCCGAGCTCCTCGATGAGCCGGTGACGCAGCCGGCGGTAGACGTCGAGCGCGGCGGCCTGCCGGCCGGAGCGGTAGAGCGCGACCATCGCCTGCGAGTGCAGCCCCTCGTGCTGGGGGTGGCGGGCGATCAGGTCGGTGAGCTCGGCGAGCAGTTCGGAGTGCCGGCCCAGCCGCAGGTCGGCGTCGATCCGGCGCTCCCGGGCGACCAGCCGGCTCTCCTCCAGGCGCATGACCTCGATCTCGAGGACGGGGCCGACCCGCACGTCGACCAGGGCGGAGCCCTCCCAGAGGTCGAGCGCCTCGCGCAGCCGGGAGGCCGCGGTCTCGTCCTCGCCGTCCTCGAAGGCCTGT
Source organism: Kitasatospora sp. NRRL B-11411 (assembly GCF_000721345.1). Classification (NCBI taxonomy): domain Bacteria; kingdom Bacillati; phylum Actinomycetota; class Actinomycetes; order Kitasatosporales; family Streptomycetaceae; genus Kitasatospora; species Kitasatospora sp. NRRL B-11411. Next base: position 6,204 of record NZ_JOGH01000057.1, read on the forward strand.
CTGCCCTCGAGCAGCAGGCGTTCGTAGGTGTAGACGTCGACGGCCTCGCTGGGGACCTGCAGCAGGTACCCGCCGTAGCGGGTGGCGAGCACCTCCTTGGCGGAGCCCGGCGCGTCCGGGCCCATGGCGGTGCCCAGCAGGCGGCGCAGCTGGAGGATGTAGGTCTGCAGCGTGGTCAGGGAACTCTGCGGCAGCTCGGTGCCCCAGATCTCCTCCATGAGTGTCGGGACCGGGACGACCCGGCCCGGGTACAGGGCCAACAAGGCCAGGATCTGGCGGGGCTTCCCCGCCGTCGGGACGACAGAGATCCCGTTGACTTCGGCACTCAGAGCGCCCAGTACTTTAATCTTCATGGCTTCCCCTCCCCTTCGCCTCGGGGCATTCTCCGCCATATCCTCCAGCGGATGGCAAGGGATCCGAGGGTGCGTACCATCCGTTCGCCAGCCATTCTCTAGTGAATGTCGAGAGAAACTCCAAGAAGGGCGCCGAAACCCCCCTGACACCGCCCTGACGCCGGGCTGACAAATCCGCCGGACAGGCCTCCCACCTGCGAGTACGTGCGTTCCTCCGCACACTTCCCGACGCCCTTTCCCGCGCACCCGAACCTTCACGCTCCCCTCACCCGGACGCCCCCCGGGCGGCATTTCCGGGCCTCGAGAACGGGTCGGGCGCGGCCCGTCCTCGAGAAATCCTCCACGACCCCCTGAAAGCCGCTGGCGGACGGCGGACCGCGGGCCCGGTCGGGCGCTAGCGTCCTGTCTCCGGGCAATTCCCCTCCCGGCCCTCGGGAAGCCGCCTTCGCCCGGCGCCCCCGCCCCCCGGTCCGCCGGTCCCCCCGTGCGAGGAAGCGATGGAGTTCGGAATCCTGGGCCCCGTCCAGGTGTACGACGAGAGCACCGGCCGGGGCGTGGTGCCCCCCGGTGCCAAGCAGCGCGCCCTGCTGGGCGCGCTGGTGGTCAAGGCCGGCCAGGTCGTGCCGGTGGAACGCCTCGTCGACGAACTGTGGGACGAGCACCCCCCGGCCAACGCCGCCAACGCCCTGCAGGCCCACGTGGCCCGGCTGCGCCGCCTGCTGCCCCCGCCCGCCCCCGGCGAACCGCCGCACGAGTGGCTGGTCACCCGCCCGCTCGGGTACGCGCTGCGGCCCGGGCGGATCGACACCGACGCCCGGCGCTTCCACCGGATGGTCGCCGAGGGCCGGGCCCTGGCCGGCGCCGACCCCGGCCTGGCCGCCGACGCCCTGCGCGAGGCCATGGCCCTGTGGCGCGGCCCCGCCCTGGAGGGCAGCGGACGCGGCGCGATCTGCTCGGCCGAGGCCTCGCTGCTGGAGGAGAGCCGCCTGGTCGCCCTGGAGGCGCTGTACGACGCCTGCCTGCGGGCCGACCGCTGCGACGGCATCACCGGCGAACTCGAGGAACTGACCACCGCCCACCCGCTGCGGGAGCGCTTCTACGACCTGCTGATGGCCGCGCTGCACCGCTGCGGCCGCCGGGCCGAGGCGATCGGGGTGTACGACCGGGCGCGCCGCCGCCTGCTGCGCGACCTGGGCGTCGAACCCGGCCCGATCCTGCGCGAGCGGGTGGAGGCGGTCCTGGACCACCGGGAGCCCGGCCCCGGCCCGTGGCCGTCCGGCCGCACCGCGGCGGCGTACCCGGCCGCGGCGGCGTTCCCGGCCGCGGTCACGGCGGTGGCCGCGGGGAGCCGGGCCGGGCCGGCCGGCGAGGTCGGTGCGGCCGGCGAGGTCAGCGCGGCCGCCGAGGTCGGCGCGCTGCGCGAGGAGGTGGTCCGGCTCAACAGCCGCCTCGAACAGCTCTCCCGGGACCAGCGGGAACTGCTCGGCCGCCTGGAGCGGCTCAGCGCCCGGCGGACGGCGCTGCGCTGAGGCCGCCCGGGCCGCGCCGACAGCCCCGGGCCGCGGCCGTCCCGCCCCGGGGCGGGCTACTCCTCCGGCGCCTCGGTGTCCACGCCGTCGGCCGACAGGGTGGCGAGCAGGCCGGTGGGGGCCAGGGTGGGCAGCAGCAGGCGCCAGAACCGGCCGACCGTCCGCGGGTCGAGCCACTCCGGCTGCCGGGTGCCCAGCACCTCCATGCCGACGGTGCCGGCCACCACCGCGGTCGCGGCCTCCTCCGGCACCACCTCCGGGCGCAGTTCGCCGCGCTCGCCCGCCTGCCGGAGCGTCTCCCGCACCCAGTGCTGCCAGTACCCGCGCAGGTCGACGCCGGGCAAGCGGGCCGGGTCGCCGCCGAGCTCGAAGCCGGCCCGCAGCACCACGTCGTCGCTCAGCTCCCGGGCGAGCCGGTAGGTGGCGTCGACCAGCCGCTGCAGGCAGCAGTCGGCCGCCTTCGGGCCGTCGGCGGTGACGGCCCGGAGGCGGGCCAGCGCGGACTCCTCGACCGCGTCCGCCACCGCGGCCTTGTTGGCGAAGTGGAAGTGCAGCGCACCGTTGCTCACCCCGGCCCGTCTGCTGATCGTGGCGAGCGAGGCGACCGTGAACCCCTCCTGGTGGAACATCTCCGCCGCGGAGCGGACCAGGGTCTCCCTGGTGCGCAGTGCACGTTCCTGTTTGACCATCAGCGCTCCATCTACTGCGGGGGGTTGCCGTGCTTCCGGGCGGGAGCGTCGACATGCTTGTTGCGGAGCATGTCGAGCGAGCGGATGAGCACCTCGCGGGTCTCGGCCGGGTCGATGACGTCGTCCACGAGGCCGCGCTCGGCCGCGTAGTACGGGTGCATCAGCTCGCTCTTGTACTCCTTGATCTTCTGCGCACGCATCGCCTCGGGATCCTCGGCGGCGGCGATGTCACGACGGAAGATGACGTTGGCGGCGCCCTCGGCGCCCATCACGGCGATCTCGTTGGTCGGCCAGGCGAACGACAGGTCCGCGCCGATGGACTGCGAGTCCATCACGATGTAGGCGCCACCGTACGCCTTGCGCAGGATCACCGAGATCCGCGGCACGGTGGCGTTGCAGTAGGCGTACAGCAGCTTCGCGCCGCGCCGGATGATGCCGCCGTGCTCCTGGCCGACGCCGGGCAGGAAGCCGGGGACGTCCTCCAGCGTGACGATCGGGATGTTGAAGGCGTCGCACATCTGCACGAAGCGCGCGCCCTTCTCGCTGGCCTCGATGTCCAGCACGCCGGCCAGGGTGGACGGCTGGTTGGCGACGATGCCGACGACCATGCCGTTGAGCCGGGCCAGCGCGCAGATGAGGTTGCGCGCCCAGCGCTCGTGCACCTCGAGGTACTCGCCGTCGTCGACGATCTCCTCGATCACCTTTGCCATGTCGTAGGGGCGGCTGCCGTCCGCCGGGACGAGGTCCAGCAGCACCTCGGAGCGCCGGGTCTGCGGGTCGGTGCACGGCACGCACGGCGGGTACTCGCGGTTGTTCTGCGGCAGCATCGACAGCAGGTAGCGCACCTCGGCGATGCAGGTCTCCTCGTCGTCGTACGCGAAGTGCGCCACACCCGAGGTGCCGGAGTGGACGTCGGCGCCGCCGAGCCCGTTCTGGGTGATCTCCTCACCGGTGACGGCCTTGACCACGTCCGGGCCGGTGATGAACATCTGGCTGGTCTCGCGGACCATGAACACGAAGTCGGTGAGCGCGGGGGAGTAGGCCGCGCCGCCGGCGCAGGGGCCGAGCATGACGGAGATCTGCGGGATGACGCCGGAGGCCTTGGTGTTGCGCTGGAAGATGCCGCCGTAACCGGCCAGCGCCGAGACGCCCTCCTGGATGCGCGCGCCGGCCCCGTCGTTGAGGGAGACGAGGGGGGCGCCCGCGGCCAGGGCCATGTCCATGATCTTGTGGATCTTCTGCGCGTGGGCCTCGCCCAGCGCGCCGCCGAAGATCCGGAAGTCGTGCGCGTAGACGAAGACCGTGCGGCCCTCGACCTTGCCCCAGCCGGTGATCACGCCGTCGGTGTAGGGCTTCTTGGACTCGAGGCCGAAGCCCTGGGCGCGGTGCCGGCGCAGCGGCTCCACCTCGCGGAAGGAGTCCTCGTCGAGCAGCAGGGCGATCCGCTCCCGGGCGGTCAGCTTGCCCTTGGCGTGCTGCGCCTCGGTGGCCTTCTCGCTCGGCCCGGCGAGCACCTGCGCGCGGATCGCGTGCAGTTCGGCCACCTGGCCGTGCGAGTCCGCCGCCTCGGTCACTTCGATCGAGGCGTGGACAAGGTCATTTACCACAGTCACGACACAACCTCCCCATGGTGCGGCCCGATCGAGCGCCCTCACCATAACAAACCATCTGAGCGGTTTCTATGTGGGGAAGCGCGGCGCGCACGCAAATCTGCCATAGCCAAAAGACTGCTCGGTCCTATCGCCAGTTGTGCGGCGGGCGGTGCGCGACGACGGGGCGCTCGGGCCGCCACAGCGGAACGTTCGGGGTCTCCGCACCGTCGGACGGAACACTCCGTCCGGCCACTGCTGACCACAGCACCGCCATGACGACGGCGAGTTCCTCGTCACTGGCCCGGCCGCGCTCGACCCGCAGCGCAAGCATCCCGGTCTCCGAACCGCCCATTCCGCCTCCTCCGGCCTTCGAACACCGTCCGTCACCCGGCTATAGAGGCACCGCAGAAGCGCTTGAGGAACCGTTCAGAACGCACGGAGGACGGCTAAAGGAAACCGGTCGGTCCTTTTGTTTTTTCGGGTGGTGCGGGACGGCACCGAACGCCGGCGGGGCGGGCCGCACCGAGTTGCGGCCCGCCCCTTCGGCACTCCCGCGGGCGGAGGGGGAGGTCCCGTCCGCGGGAGGTGCCGTGCCGACGGCTCACCACTGGCCGGGCTGGTAGCTCCCCGCGGGCGTCCGGCAGATCACGTTCATCCGGTTGTAGGCGTTGATCAGGGCGATCGCCGAGACCAGCGCGGCGAGCTGCTCCTGGTCGTAGTGCGCGGCGGCGTTCGCCCACACCGCGTCGCTGACCCCGCCGGCCGCGTCGGCGATCCGGGTGGCCTCCTCGGTGAGCTCCAGCGCGGCGCGCTCGGCCTCGGTGAACACGGTGGCCTCGCGCCAGGCCGCGACCAGGTTGAGCCGCTCCGGCTGGTCCCCGGCGTGCACGGCGTCCTTGTAGTGCATGTCGGTGCACATCCCGCAGCCGTTGATCTGGCTGGCCCGCAGCAGCACCATGTGCTGGGTGGCGGCGGGGAGGCCCGACTCGGTGATCACCCGGCCCGCGGAGTTGATGGCCTTGGTGAACTTCCCGCCGGTGGCGGTGCTGTAGTAGGCGAAACGGGCTTCCATCCCGGGGCTCCTTCGGCTCTGCGCTCACTTGCACTGCGCTGACGGACGGCGCGGCGGCGATGTGACAGCCCGCCCCCGGAATCCCGCGTGACCCGCGTCACACCCGTCACGGCCGCACCCCTGGCCCCGCACCCCGGACCCCTGGTCCCCGCGCCTCGGGACTCCGCACCCCGGACCCGGCCTCACACCGCCACGGCGACGCCCGCCTCCCGGACCCGGTAGCGGGCCGGGTGGCCGGCCGGCACCAGCGCGGGCAGCAGCCAGTCCCACAGCTCGCCGGTGCGGCGCAGCAGCTCCGGCAGCGGCAGCCCGCTGCCGGCCAGCACCTCCAGCCCGCACACCACGACGGTCAGCAGCGTCCGCGGGCCGGGCCCGCCCACGTCCCGGCGCAGCGCCCCGTCCTGCCGGGCCCGCTCCAGCAGCCGCACCGTCTCGGCCGTCCAGGTCCGGCGCACGTCGCCGTCGGACGGCGCCCGGTCGGCGCGCTCGCCGCCGAGGCGGCAGCCGGCCCGGACCACCGCCTCCTGGTGCAGGGAGCGGGCCAGCCAGTACGTCAGGTCGATGAGCCGCTGCAGCGGCTCCCCGCCGGCGGCCTCCTGGCCGGCCAGGAAGCCCTCCAGCAGTTCCAGGGCCTGCTCCTGCACCGCGTCGGCCAGCTCGCCCTTGGAGCCGAAGTGGAAGTACAGCGCCCCCTTGGTGACACCGGCCTGCCGGGCGATCCGGTCCAGGGTCGCGCTGGCGTAGCCGCTGCGGTCGAAGGTCTCGGCACCGGCCCGCACCAGTCTGCGGCGGGTGCGCTCGGATCTGGCCTGCATCGCGTGCCTCCTTCTCTCGTTCCCGGGCGGCGGCCCGGCCTGCGGTCCGCGCCCGCCCGTTCCGCGGCGCACCCGCGGACCGGCCCGGCGCGGGCCCGGCGGCGTCAGCTCAGGCGGCTGAACCGCTCCCCGGTCCCGGCGGGGACCGGGTGGAGCGCGGGTTCGGGGCTGGCGGTCAGGATCGAGCGCTGCAGCCGCCGCAGGGCCGAGGACGGCTCCAGGCCCAGCTCCCGCACCAGGGCGTTGCGCAGCCGCTGGTAGGCCTCGAGGGCTTCGGAGCGCCGGCCCGAGCGGTGCAGCGCCAGCATGAACTGGCCGTGCAGGTTCTCGTGGGTGCGGTGCCGGTTGACCAGCACGGTCAGCTCGGCGAGCAGCTCGCGGTGCCGGCCCAGCCGCAGGTCGGCCTCGATCCGCTGGTCGAGCGCGCACAGCCGGGTCTCCTCCAGCCGCTGGCGCTGTATCTCCAGCTGCGGGCCGGTCTGCACGTCGGCGAGGGCGGAGCCGGTCCACAGGGCGAGCGCGTCGCGCAGTTCGCGGGCGGCCCCGGCGAAGTCGCCGGCGTCCATGGCCCGGTAGCCCAGGCCGGCCTGCCGCTCGAACTCGCGCACGTCACTGGCACCGCCCGCGGTGTTGAGCAGGTAGCCGCCGGGCGAGGTGCTCAGCACGTCCTTGGCGGTGCGCGGATCGTCGTCGGGCAGGGCCGCGTCGATCAGCTCGCGCAGCTGCAGGATGTACGTCTGCAGCGTGGTGCGGGCGCTGCGCGGAGGGGTCCGCCCCCACAGTTCCTCGACCAGCGACGCCACCGGTACCACCCGGTCGGCGTGCAGGGCCAGCAGGGCCAGGACCTGTCGTGGCTTGGGCGCGGTGGGCGTCACCGACGTCCCGCGTTCCCTGACGTCCAACGCGCCCAGAACAGCGATGTCCATGTCGCCTCCTGTACGTACGTGAGTGATGGTCCGTCAGGTTCCTCAAGATCCGTTCACACGTACCGCCCTGACACTTGATCAGTAGAAAACGGGACGGCCGGTTTGTCAATACCAAACCGGCCATGCCGTTTTGTTTTCCTTGAGCCTGCGGAAGAACATGCAGGTCACAGCCTTGAGCATCATTCAAGGGTCGCATCCGCCTGGAGTCCGGCCGTCTTCGAGGCCCTTCCGCTTGCCATTGATCCACATTTTCAGAACGAACGGTCTGTTTTGAGGCGCTCCGTGTCCGCAAAACCCCGGTCCAACCCGCAGAACGCCACCGAGGAGCAGCTCCGGCCACCTCGGGGCCGACGGCGCGCGGGCCTCGGACGGGGTGGTCGCGCTCCTGCCCCGCTGGCGGGCCGACACCCCCCAGCCTGCCCCGGAGGCCGTGCGCCGCAAGGCCATCGGCCTACAGGGAGGCTAGGGAACCGCTTGAGACGGAAGCGGTCGCTCGAGGTCCGGATCGAAGATGGCCGAGTCTTGGTCGCATATCGCTGGAAATAAAACCGGATGGTATATATCTTCACTCTCAGCGATCTGACCGTAACGCCATTCGACACGCCAGGGGGCAGCATGTCCGTGCGCACGTACCAGCGGGACCGGACCGCAACCAGCTCTTCACACCGAGTGACGATCCCTCAACCCCGCCGAGCGGGAACGCATCCTGCTGTCTCGCTGACCACCACGGTTCCGAAGGAGTTCGTCCACCGGGCCGCCGTCGCCGAGGTCCTGCTCACCGAGTGGGGCCGCGTCGACGACACCCGCTTCACCGCTCGGGCCCAGTGGCCCCGCGGCCACAGCTTCTTCACCCCCCTCCCGGGCGGGTACCACGACCCGCTGATCGCCACCGAGACGGTCCGCCAGATCGGCACGCTGCTGGCCCACACCGAGTTCGGCGTCCCGCTGGACCACCAGTTCCTGATGTGGGACTGCTCCTTCACCGTCGAGCCCGAGCAGCTGCGGATCGGGGACGCGCCGGCCTCGATCGACCTCGAGGTCTCCTTCGAGGAAGTGCGGCTGCGCGGCCGCAGGCTCACCGGCGGCCGCTACCGGGTCGTGCTGCGCCGCCACGGACGGGTGGCGGTGACCGGCGGCGCCTCCTTCACCTGCACCGCGCCCGAGGTGTACCGGCGGCTGCGGGGCGAACGGGCCCTCGGCCGCACCGGTCAGCTGCCGCTGACCGCCCCGACCGCGCCGCAGACCGTGGGACGGATGTCCCCCACCGACGTGGTGCTGTCCCCGGTCGGCGAACCCGGCCGCTGGCAGCTGCGGGTGGACACCCGCCACCCGGTGATCTTCGACCACCCGCTCGACCACGCCCCCGGGATGCTGCTCGTCGAGGCCGCCCGGCAGGCCGCCGCGGCCACCCTGGACTGCCAGGACTTCCTGCCGATCGCACTCGGCGCCGAGTTCAAGCGCTACGTCGAACTGGACGCGCCCTGCACGATCGAGGCCGTCCGGCTCCCGGGCGACGCCCCGGCCGTGCTGGTGACGGGCCACCAGTTCGGCGAGCAGGCCTTCAGCGCGACCGTGACCGGAGCGCCCTCCGCCCGCTGACCGGGCCCCCGCGGCCGCTCCCCGTGCCGGCCGCCGCAGGCCCGGTCCGCTCCTCCCCCGCCCGTCGGCGTCCTGCGCCGACGGGCGTCGCGCATCCCTTTACCACCCGATTGCCCCGGGTTTGCCGGACATCCGGTACGGAAGGACTTGTCCACAGCCTTGCGTCGCGCCGTAAGATACAAACTACGCGGTTTTTTTGGACGACGATCGGCCTTGTCCCACCAGGTCGAGGAGGCACAGTGGCAACACAAGACCGGGCCACCCGCACGCGCGGGGCCATCCTGAAAGCTGCGGCGCAGATCTTCGAGGAGCGCGGTTACCAGGCAACCACCATCGCCGAGATCCTCGCCGCCGCGGGGGTGACCAAGGGCGCGCTGTACTTCCACTTCCAGTCGAAGGAGGAGTTGGCGCACGGGGTGCTGGCCGAGCAGGACCTGAAACTCGTCATCCCCGAACGCCCCTGCCGGACGCAGGAGTTCGTCGACATGTGCTTCACCCACGCGCACCGGCTGCAGACCGAGCCGATGGTCCGGGCCGGCGTGCGCCTCTCACTGGACATGGAGGCCACCGGGCTCGACCGCACCGCGCCGTTCCGCGGCTGGCAGACGGCGGTCAGGGACGTGTTCGAACGGGCCCAGGCACAGGGGGAGCTGCTGCCGCACGTCGTGCCCGACGAGACCTCCTCGGTGGCGGTGGGCGCCTTCGCCGGGATCCAGCAGATGTCCCAGGTGCTGACCGACTACCAGGACCTGCCCGAGCGGATCGCCAGCCTGCTGCGGCACCTGCTGCCCAGCGTGATGCTGTCCTCCGTCCTGACCTCCCTGGACATCGCCCCCGACCGGGGTGCGCGGGTGTTCGCCGAGCTGACGGCCGTCCCGGCCGCGGGCTGACCGCCGGTACCCGTGCGGCGGCGGTAACGGCCCGCCCGGCCCGGTACTGCGGGCCCCGGCGCGGACCCCTGCCCGGCGGGCGGCGGGCGCCTGCGGGCGGCCGCCGAAGTGCGCCTCCAGCGCCTGCCCCAGCCCGCCGCCGCCGGCCGCCCAGGCCAGGTAGCCGTCGGGCCGCAGCAGCAGCGCCGGCTCCGGCAGCGCGTCCGCCCGGGCGGTGCGCACCACCGACAGCAGGCCCGCCCAGGGCCCGGCCTCGGCCAGGTACCGGCCGCCCCGCTCGCCCGCGAGCAGCAGCACCGGCCGGCCCGGCCCGAGCAGCCGGACCACGTCGGTCTCCCCGTCCGTGGTCGCCAGCCGGGTGTTGGGCAGGAACCGGCCCTCCCAGGCCGAGGCCCCGTCGGTGCGGGCCGGCAGCACGGTGTCCTGGGCGCTGATCAGGCCGCCGAGGTAGCCGCCGGCCGGCCCGGCCGCCTCCACCAGGTCGCCGAGCAGCCCGCGCAGCGGGTCCAGGAACGGGTCCGGGTTCATCAGGACGAGCTGCGCCCGGGTGTTGTCGATGACCCGCCGGGCGGCGGGCCGGCGCTCGGGGTCGTAGCTGTCCAGCAGCCGGGGCCCGGCCAGGCCGCGCACGGTGAGCGCGAGCTTCCAGCCGAGGTTGACGGCGTCCAGCAGGCCCGTCCCCAGGCCCTGGCCGCCGATCGGGAAGTGCACGTGCGCGCTGTCCCCGGCCAGCAGGACCCGCCCGGAGCGGAAGGTGTCGGCCAGCCGGGAGAAGTCGCTGAACCGGCTGGGCCAGCGGATGTCGGTCATCGGGACGTCGCGGCCCGCGATCCGGGCGGTCTGGCGTCTGAGCTCCTCCGGCGCGGGCGGCCGGCGGTCCGGCGCGGCCCCCGTGCAGTCCAGGACCCGCAGGTAGGTGCGGCCGCCGGGCAGCGCGGTGCAGACGATCCAGCCGCGCGGGGTGCGGTGCCAGCCGGGGCCCAGCGCGGCCGGGTCGGCGAGGGTGACCTCGCCGGCCAGGGCCGAGACCGTCGCGGGCGCGGTCGAGGAGCCGATGCCGGCCCGCTCCCGCACCAGGCTGTGCGCGCCGTCGGCGCCCACCAGGTAGTCGGCGCCGATCCGGACCGGGCCGTGCGGGCCCTCGGCCGTCACCTGCGCCCCGTCCGGCCCGGTGCGCACCTCGACCGCCCGGTACCCGCGCATGATCCGGGCGCCCGAGGCCCGGGCCCGGGCCTCGAACAGCCGCTCCAGGTCGGCCTGGGGGCGCTTGAGGATCGGCGCGGGCTCCTCGGCCGGGGCCGCCACCGACAGGCCCGGGATCCCGGCGAAGTGGAAGGAGCGGCTGACCGCGCCGTCGGCCGCGGGCGGCTCCAGGTAGCCGCGCCGCACCAGGCTCTGCACCACCCGGGCGTGCAGGGTGGTGGCCTTCGGCTGCTCCGACACCGCCCCGGCCGCCTCCAGCACCACCGTCCGGACCCCCTGCCCGGCCAGCTCCGCCGCGGTCAGCAGGCCCACCGGCCCGCCCCCGACCACCAGTACTTGCGCGCGTACCTGTCCCGTCATGCCGGCTCCCCCACCTGGCCACCGTTCGCGCCGCGCCGCGGACGGCACGCGCGACCACCGGCCAGAAAATATACCGGGCGCTCGGTTTTTTGCAACGCTCCGCAGCCGCCCGCTCTCAGCCCGGCAGGGCGGCCCCCGGCTCCGTCCGGCCCGCCAGCCGCAGGCCGCCCTCCGAGCGCCCGGTCTTCAGGCCCTTGCTGCCCGGCGCCACCGTGCTCGGGTCCACCGCCTCGGCCGGCGCCCCGGTCGCGTACAGCCCCGCGGGGTCGGTGTCCCGGTCGTGCGGCAGCAGCCAGAACACCCGCCGCCGGAAGGTCCCCGAGGACCGCGACGGCTTCGCCCCCGGACCCAGCTGCGCGTAGCCCACCATCCGGCCGTCGCGGTGGTAGGCCGGCCGGCCCCGGCGGGTCGGCAGCCGGTCCAGGCTCTGCCGCACGTAGTCCAGGCTGCCGATGTCCTCCAGCCAGACCAGCGCGGCCTCGTGGACGATCTCGTCCTCTGCGATGAGAGCGCTCATACCGTCTCCTCGTCAGCAAGCAGGCCGATGCCTGGGTAGTACTTGCGCTGGTTCGACAGGACCATCGCCTTCGGCGACACCAGCCCCACCGCCTCCCGGACCCTGGCCGCGAACCCCCGCGACGACAGCGGCGGAACGCCCTCGCCCAGGCACCAGGAACGGTAGGCCGCGTAGAGCTGGGCCTGCTCGGCCCGCAGCTCCGGGGCGACCCTGCAGGCCTCCGCGACGAACCGCCCGGTGTGGTCCTCGGTCTCGGCGTAGGCGTCGGTGGCGATCCGCACCCGCTCCGGACCGGCCAGGTCCTTGTCCCCCGCCAGGTAGCAACGGGCGCCCTCGATCAGCCAGTTGAGGATGCCCGGACCCTCCTCGGTGACCAGGACGTCCGCCAGGTTGTCGATCTTCCGGTCGTCGGAGACCACCCGCTCGAACGGGACCAGCCGCATCCGCCGCCAGAACGCGAAACCGCCGGTGCCCACCTCGGGCCGGTGGTTGCCCAGCAGCCACAGCTTGTGGGTCGGCTGGAAGCTGAAGAAGTCCTGCCGCATCCGCCGCGCCTTGATCCGGTCCCCGCCGGTCAGCAGCTTCACCCGGGCCTCGTCGAACCGGTCGCCGGGCCGGACCTCGCTGCAGACCACCACCCGGCGCCCGTGCAGCTCCGCCAGGTCGGTCGGGTGCCCCTCGTACGGACGGGCCATCAGGAACCCGGGCGGCGCCGCGTCCGCGTAGTCGCCCAGCAGCCGCATCAGCACGTCCAGCAGCACCGACTTGCCGTTCTTGCCGTAGCCGAACAGGAACGGCATCACCTGCCCGCCGACGTCGCCGGTCACCGAGTAGCCCAGCAGCAGGTGCAGGAAGGCGATCATCTCCGCGCCCTCCGCGTCCTCGCCGAAGGTGTCGGTCAGGAAGCGCTGCCAGCGCGGCGCGGGCACCGGCAGCGGCGTCACCGTGGTCGACCGGGAGTGGAAGTCCTTGTTCGGGTCCGGCGCGTGCATCCGCCCCGTCCGCAGGTCCACCACCCCGCCGGGGGTGCACAGCGCGTACGGGTCGGCGTCCAGCTTGGCCGCGTTGAGCACCATGCCGGGGGCCGTGCGGGCCTGTAACAGCATGGCGTGCATTCCGCTGGTGCTCAGCGCCCGGCGCCGGTGCTGCTGCAGCGCGGAGGCGGTGAACACCCCGCGCGGGTCGTCCGCCGCGATGCTCTCCGCCAGGTCGCCGGCCGCCCACAGCACGGTGTCGTCCTCGTCGTCCAGCCACCGGGTGCCGTCCCAGCGGTACCAGCCCAGCCCCGGCACGTGCCGGTAGTCGTCCGCGTACAGCTTGACGAACAGCTTGGCGTTGCCGCGGTCGGTCAGGGTGTCCGGGAGCAGGCCCTGGGCGGTCGCGCCGCCCCCGGCCAGGCCGGCGGGCACCTGGGCCTCGCCCGGCGCGGCCGGCTGCACCGCACTGGCCAGGATCTCCCGCGCCACCGCCCGGGCGTCGAACTGGGCGTCGAGCAGCGTGCTCCTCTCCGGAAGGCTCATCCGGGCGTCCCCCGCATCAGCGGGCGGCGCGCGCCCGCCCGCAGGCCGCTGCGGATGATCGCCGCGGCCCGCCGCTCCTGCCCCGGCCGGGCCAGCCCGGCCGCCTCGGTCAGCGCCCGCACCGCCTCCGCCTCGGTCAGGTACCCGGCCGCGGCCAGCCCCCCGGCGGTGTACGCCGCCCGGTTCAGCCGCTCGGAGAAGCCCGCCCCCTGCGCCAGCGCCCCGCAGGCCGCCACCTCCGCCAGCGGACCGGCCAGCAGCCCCGCCACCGTCCGACGGCCTCCACCGGCCCGCAGGACGGCCGCCAGCGCCCGCTGGGGCACCGCGGCCCGCCCCGGCTCCGCGACCGGCTGAGGGGCCGTCAGGTGCCCGGTGCGGCGCAGCTCGTGCGCCAGCCACCCCGGCAGCGGCGCGGGCTCCCGGACGGAGTCCACCGGCGTGTAGTCCCCCGCCGCGGTCCTGGTCCCCGGCGCCACGATGTAGCCCCCGTACGCCCGCACGTCCACCTGCCAGGCCAGCGCCCGCCCCGAGGACGAACCCGTCGAGCACAGCCACCGCTGCCCGGGCAGCGCCCGGTACCAGACGTGCAGGCCCCCCGAGGGCGTGCGCACCCGCAGCGTCCCGGTGTCCTCGGCCGGACTGGCCTCGCCGTGCAGCGCGGCCAGCACCGCCAGCGTGTGGAACCCGTTCTCCAGCCCGGTCAGGTCCGCGCCCTCCGGGATGACGATCCCGGGCAGCAGCCGGTCCCGGCCCGGCAGCGCGACCCGGTGCGCGTCCACGTCGACGACCACCAGCCCGGCCGGTCCGCAGGAGATCCCGACCCCGAAGCCCTCCCGCCCGCTCCACCACCGGTCCACCAGCGCCTGGTCCACCGTCGCCGCGTGGAACCCGTGGCACCAGCGCCCGCTGCGCAGGCACGCGCACCCCTGGTGGTGGTGCCCCGGCACCCGGCACGGCGCGCAGTTGCCCGCCGGGGTCTTGCGCCCCGACGCCAGCGGCAGCACCGGCCACCCCCGGGCGGCACACCACCGGGCCGTGGCCCACGGCCCCGACCCCGCCGGGATCTCGCTCCCCGCCGGACGGGGACGCGCCGATCCACTGCCCCGAGCCCACAGCTCCGCAGTCATGGCTCCCCCGTCAGCGACTCAAGCGACTCAACGAGGAAAACACACTAGCGATCCCCGATCACTCACTGTGCACCAAAAAACACCCGCTCCACCCCGTCCGCCCACGCCCGGGCCGGTCCCCGGCCGAAAAACCCCCGGCGGCCGGCAGCGACCCAGCGACCGAAGGCAGCGACCGAGCGACTCTTCGGTCGCTGCTCAGTCGCTGGACAAAATCCCAGGTCAGAGCAGGTCCAGCCGAAAAAACAGCGACTGAAGCGACTCAAGGTCCCTATATATCTCCGTCTCACGTACGCGGGGGCGCATACGCACACACACGTGAAATGGCTTCATATACCCGGACCTTCAGTCGCTTCGGTCGCTGTTTTCTCCCCCTCACCCCATCTGACCTGCACTTATACCAGCGACCGAAGCAGCGACCGAAGAGTCGCTCAGTCGCTGCCCTTCAGTCGCTCGGTCGCTGCCGGCCCCACCCGCCCCGCCCGACCCCCCATCCGCACTCCACCCCGGCCCGAGCCCCCGTCCACCGGATCTCCTCACCCACCGCCCCGATCCGGCCGCCCCGGACCCACGGTCGCTTCGGTCGCTGTTCCCCCACGACCCGCCACCCTCCGGCGGTCTGCCCGTACGAACCACGCCCGCCCCCGGGCGCCCCTCCGGCCCGGGCAACCCTCACAGCCCAGGACACAGTGGCCCCCGGGTCGCCACCTGAAGGCCGGTGGCGAGCAGAGTGCCCCCGCCAGGCCCAGCCGTGGTGCCGTGCCGGGGCTGATGCCAGTCGGGCCGAGCAAGAGTCAGCACCCCCACCCCCGACCGGGGCTCCCGCCCCAGGGGATCCGCCCCGCGCACAGCCCCCGAAAACCCCTCCCGCAGGTCGAACACCCGCGGGTGCCGGGGCCCAGCCGACCGCGCGCCTCTTACTTAAGAAGGGGGAACATGTCCTGACCTGCGGAAATGCCCGAGCTAAGGTCTGGTTTTCCAGACCTTAAGGTCTGGAAAACCAGACCTTAGCTCCGTTCGAAGGGCAGCGGATCGCCGCCCTTGCCGTGCTGGAAGCACCCCGGATCACCCCCGACACCCGAGCGGCCGGTCCCCCGCGAACTCGGCACCGCCGAAGCCTGCCGCCGCTCCGTCAGGCCGCGGACTTCCCGCCCGGCAGGACGGTGGTGAGGATCTCCTGGACCCGTTCGGCGATGTCGGACCGGTTGTCCAGGACCCAGGAGATGTGCTGGGCGCCGAAGAAGGCGGAGATGAGCACCCGGGCGATCGCCTCGGGCCTGGCGGTG
Organism: Kitasatospora sp. NRRL B-11411; assembly: GCF_000721345.1. Lineage (NCBI taxonomy): Bacteria > Bacillati > Actinomycetota > Actinomycetes > Kitasatosporales > Streptomycetaceae > Kitasatospora > Kitasatospora sp. NRRL B-11411. The sequence goes on from NZ_JOGH01000057.1 coordinate 21,679, forward strand.
GCGGGCAGTTCGCCGATCTCCGCGGCCTGGGCGAGCCAGGTGGTGACCAGTTCGGTGTAGCCGACGTAGGGCCGGGGCAGGTCGGTGGCGATCAGGGTGCTCTCGATCTGCAGGCGGGCCCCCGCCTGGACGACGAGGTCGTCGCGGAAGGCGACCGCGGTGCGGGTCATCAGCTCGGTGACCGCGTCGAGCGGGGAGAGTTCGAGCCCGAGGACCTCTTCGCCGAGCCGGGCGATCCGGTGGTAGAACTCCTCGGTCACCGCGAGGGCGAGGGCTTCCTTGTTGGGGTAGTGGAAGTAGACCGCGCCCTTGGTCATCCCGGTGAGTTCGGCGACGTCGAGCATGGTGACGGCCGGGAAGCCCTTGTCCGCGAAGGCCTGGGCGGCGGCGCCGAGGACCTGGGCCCGGGTGCGCAGGGCGCGCTCCTGCTTGAGGCCGCCCCGGCCCCGGCCGCGCTCGGTGGCGGGGTTGACTGCGCGGGCTCGTTCACCGATCGCGGATGCCATGGCGTTCCTCTGTTCTCGTCCGGCCCGTGGGGGGCGCCGGGGGGTGCGTTCCCTTGAAATATACCTTCTCGTAGGTATATTTGTTCTGCGTCGGCCGCGTGCTGCCGACTGCCAGACATACCAGTGGTCTGTCGAGGGGGAATGTACATGCACCAGTCTGCCGCGCTCACCATCCCTGAACCTCACCGGACCGCCGACAGAACGGCGCTGCCGCGGCCCGCCGCTCCCGCGCCGTCTCTCAGCTTCCGGCAGCCGATCCCCCGGGAGATGGTGCACCGGGCCGCCGTGGCCGAGGTGTTCCTCACCGACGCGGTCCGGGTCGCCGAGGACCGCTTCCTGGTCGCCGCCCAGTGGCCCCGCGACCACGCGCTCTACCACCCGGACCGGTCCGGGGTGAGCGACCCGATGCTGTTCGCCGAGACGATCCGCCAGACGCTGGTCTACCTGGCGCACGAGTTCCACGGCGTTCCGCTGTCGCACCGCTTCATCGGCGGCGACATGGACTTCGAGATCACCGACCCGGAGGCCCTGCGGGTCGGCGCCGCGCCGGTGCCCGTCGTGCTGGAGACCCGCTGGGCCTCCGAGGGCACCCGGACGCCCAAGCGGTACGGCATGCGGATCGAGGCGGTGCTGACCGTCGACGGGCGGCCGTGCGGCCGCGGCAGCCTGCGGGTGGTCGCCGTGGACGAACGCCGCTACGGCCTGCTGCGCGGGCGCAGCGACGCGATGGGCGCCGCCCTGAGCCGCGCGCTGCTGCCCCCGGACGGGTACGGGGCGCACCGGATGCCGCCCGCCGCGGTGGGCCGGCTGCGCGCCAAGGACAGCGTGCTCGCCCGCGGCGCGGGCGCGGGGGAGTGGGGGCTGGAGCTCGACCTGGACCATGCCATCCTCTTCGACCACCCCAGCGACCACGCGCCGCTGATGGCCCTGCTCGAGGGCTTCCGCCAGCTGGGCCACCACCTGGCGCTGGATGCTTCCGACCGGGGCCGCGCGGCGTGGGAGGCGGTCGCGGACCTCGCCGCCGGGGCGGACGCCGCCGCGCCGCCGCGGCTGCTCTCGCTCACCACCGCCTGCCTCGCGTTCGGCGAACTCGACCGCCCGATCCGGCTGGTGGTCCGGGAGGACCGCCCGGACCCGGCCCGGTCCGGGGTCCGCCGGTTCGGGATCGACGCGGTCCAGGGCGACTGCACCCTGGCCACGTCCACCACCCACTGGTCGCTGCCCGCGGCGCCGGGCCTATCCGTCCACCGGGAGTTGCGGGGCGGGCGCCAGCAGGTCCCACATGTCCTGAACGCGTGCTGACATCCCGGCCCGCTCGGGGGCGGGCGCGGTGTAGTAGGCGCCGACCAGCACGACGATGAGCAGGTCGGCCAGCACCCGGGTGCGCTCGTCCGGTTCCTCCGAGGCGCTCAGCAGCTCCAGCGCGTGCCGGCGCAGCGCGGTGAGGAACTCGGGCGTGTCCTCGCCGCGCTGCGCCCCGTCGAAGGCCAGCCGCAGCGCCGCGCTGATCCGCACGTCCGACTCGATCGCGTCCGCCACCGAGCCGCTGAGCACGCGCAGTTCCCGGACGCCGCCGGCCGGGGTCGAACGGGCGGCCAGCTTCTCCACGACCCCGTCCAGCAGGGCCACCAGCGACGAGGCGATCTCCTCCTTGGACCGGAAGTGGCCGTACAGCGCGCCCTTGGTGAGGTTCATCCGGTCGGCCATCCGCAGCAGGCTGGCGTCCGCGAAGCCGTAGCGGGCGAATTCGACGGCGGCCGACTCCAGCGCCAGCTGGTAGGTCCGCTGCGATCGCGCCTGCTTCTTGTTCGTCCCGTTCATCCCGGATTCTCCTGGTTCGACGTCGTTGTGGAAGCCTCCACTAAAGATACCTTCGTGAAGGAATTATAGAATGCCCCGTGCACTGCTCGACGACACCGCCGCGCTCGACGACACCGCCGCGCTCGGCGATGCCGCCGCGCTCGCCGCGACGATCGCCGCCCGGGACGCCGACCGCGCCGACCAGGAGCGCCGCCTGGCCGGGCACACCTTCGACGCCCTGGTCGCCGCCGGGTTCGCCCGGCACTTCGTGCCCCGGCGCTGGGGCGGCGCCGAAGGGGGCTTCGCCGACCTGGTCCGCCGGGCCGCCGCCCTGGCCGAGGACGGCTGCCCCTCCGCGGCCTGGTGCGCGGCCCTGCTGGCCGCCCACGGCCGGTTCGCGGCCTTCCTCCCCGCCCGGGCGCAGCAGGAGCTGTGGGGCGCGACGCCCGACGTCCGGATCGCCGCGGCGATCTCGCCCCCGGCCGGCACCGCCGAACCGCTCCCGGCCGGGGGCTGGCGGCTGAGCGGGCAGTGGCGCTACGCCAGCGGCGTGGACTTCGCCGACTGGGTCCTGCTGGCCGCCTGGGAACCGTCCGGCTCGGGCCCGCGGGCCCGGGTCCTCGCGCTCCCGGCCGGCGACTTCGCCACCCGGCAGACCTGGGACGCCGACGGGCTGCGCGGCACCGGGAGCAACAGCGTCCTGGCCGACTCCGTCCTGGTCCCACCGCACCGCTCCTTCCTGCTCGCGGACATGCTGGCCGGACGGCCCGACGCCGCCGCCCGCTGCCACGCGGTTCCCGCCCAGCTGGCCGGCGGCCTGCTGTTCGCCGCCCCCGCGCTCGGCGCGGCCCGCCGCGCCCTGCGGCTGTGGTCGCGGTGGGCCGGGGCCGCACCGCACCGCGAGGCCGGCGCCGTGCACATGGCCCTGGCCCGCTCCTCGGCCGAGGCCGACGCGGCCCGCCTGCTGCTGGCCGACGCCGCCCGCCGGGCCGACACCGACCCGGTCACCGAGCACCTGGTCGCCCGCAACCGGCGCGACGCCGTCGCCACGGTCGACCTGCTGGTCACCGCGGTGGGACGGCTGGTGCGCACCGGCGGCCCGGACACCGGCCCGGAGGCCGGCGAACTGCAGCGGCTGTGGCGCGACGTCCGGACGGTGGCCTCGCACGGCGCGCTGCGCCCGCAGCCGGCCGCCGACGCCTACGCGGCCGCGGTGCTGGGCCCCGAGGCCGGCTAGCGGGCCGGACAGGACGCCCGGGGGCCGTCCCCCGGTGCGGTCGGACCCGGGCGCACCCGGGGGGCCGACCGCACCGGAGGGCGGCCCTTCGGCGCGCCGCCCTCCGGTGCCGGGTCAGGCCGACCCGGGCGAGCCGCCGGTCAGCGCGGTCCTCTTCTTGTCGTAGAAGTCGATCTGCCAGTCCAGGTAGTGGACGGTGGCGGTGAGCTCCTCCACGTGGGCGGCCACCCGGCGGCGGTGGGCGGCCAGCAGGTCCCGGCGTTCGGCGACCGTGTGCTCCCCCTCCTGGGCCAGTTCGACGTAGCGGCCCATCTCCTCCACCGGCATGCCGGTGGAGCGCAGCCGGTTGAGGAACTCCAGCCAGCGGAGGTTGGAGGCGGAGTAGATGCGCTGCCCGCCCGGTTCGCGCGAGACGGAGTCGATCAGGCCCAGCTCCTCGTACCAGAGCAGGTCGTCGGTCGACAGTCCGCTGATGCGCTCGACCTCGGTGACGGAGAAGGTCTCGGCGCGGGGCGGGGAGGCGGAGGCGGATACGGACGCAGACAAGGTGGTGGCCCTTCGAAGCGGACGGCATGGGCGTGGTCGGTGCGGGGGCGGCCGCGGCGTCCGCCGTGGGGAGCGGACTGCCGCGCCTGCCGCGGGCGTCCCGCCGTGGGGGCGGGGCTACCGGGTGTGCGGCGGTGCAGGGAGCTTCGGACCGGGCTGCTCGCCCCGGTCGGCGGGCCGGCCCCCCGAGTGGGGCGGGGGTGCCTCGTCCGGGCCGGTCTCCCGGGCCGGACGAGGCCGGCTCCGGGCGAGTTCGGCGCGCCGGTTGTAGGCGCGGACCTTCTCCCGCAGGGCGAGCGCGGTCATCTGCTGATCCTCCATCGCTTCACGAAGCAATAATACCTTCACGAAGGTATTATTGTGCTGTGACCGGCGTCACATCGAAGGGGGTCGGGGAAGCCCCAGGGGGGCCGGGGACAGCCCCCGGCGCCCCGCATCGCGGATGCGGGGCGCCGGGCGGGGAAGAGGCCCTCGAGCGGCCCTCGGCCGGCCCCTGGGGGCCGGGAGGGAGCCTCAGCCGCCGTTCTTGTGGGCGAGCTTCGGCAGCAGCAGCAGGGTCGCGGTGGCCGTCGCCGCGAGCATCGCGCCGGAGGCGATCAGGCTGACCGTCAGACCGTGCTGGAAGGAGGCCCGCTCGGCGATCAGCGCGCCGAAGACCGCGATCGCCAGGCAGCCGCCGACCTGCCGGCAGGTGTTCAGGACGGCGGCGGCCGTGCCCGCCCACTCCGCGGCGACGCTCTCCAGCAGGACGGCGGTCAGCGAGGGCACCGCCAGGCCGCCGCCGATGCCCACCGGGACCAGCAGCAGGACCGGGACGAGCATCGGGGTGTGCGGGCCGACGGCCAGCAGCACCAGCGCGCCGGCCCCCATGATCAGCTGGCCGAGCACCATCGGCACCCGGGGCCCGGTGCGGGCCGAGAGCTTCACGCTGGCCATGTTCACCACGGCGATCAGGCCGCACATCGGCACGAACATCGCCCCGGCGCCGACCGCGGACGCGCCCCGCACCTGCTGGAAGTACAGGCCGAACAGGAAGATCACGCCGTAGAACACCGCGTTGAGCGCGAACCCGGCCGCGATGCACACCACCACCGTCCGGGAGCGGAAGAGCCCCAGCGGGACCATCGGCTGCGACCGGCGGGCCTGGACGACCAGGAACAGTGCCAGGGCCGCGGCGGCCAGGAGCAGGGTGCCCACGATCTCGGTCGAGCCGAACCCGCGGCGGCCGCCCTCGATCACGGCGTAGGTCAGGCTCGCCAGGCCGACCACCACGGACAGCTGCCCGAACAGGTCGAGCGGCGCGGCCCGGCGCGGGGAGCGCGGGATGCGGGCGAGCAGGGCCAGGCCGACCGCGCCCACCGGGAGGTTGAGGAAGAAGATCGACTGCCAGTTCAGCGCCGTGGTCAGCGCGCCGCCCACCACCGGGCCGATCGCCACCGCGACCGCGCCCGCCGCCGTCCAGATGGCCACCGCCCGGGCCCGCTTGCCCGGGTCGGTGTACGTCTGGCGGATCAGTGCCAGCGAGGTCGGGACCATGATGGCCGCCGCCGCGCCCTGCACCATCCGGGCGCCGATCAGGGCGCCGAGGCCGGGGGCGAGCCCGCAGGCCGCCGAGGCCAGGGTGAAGGCGCCGAGCCCGACCGCGTAGGCCCGGTTGGCGCCGATCCGGTCCGACAGGGCGCCGGCCGACAGCATCAGGGCCGCGAACATCAGGGTGTAGCCGTCCACCACCCACTGCAGGGAGGTCATGCCGCCGCGCAGGCTGTGCGCGATGGCCGGCAGGGCGACGTTGACGACCGAGCCGTCCAGCGAGATGACGAAGAAGCTCAGCAGGGCGGCCGCCAGCACGATGTTCGGTGAGGTGCGGCGTTCGTTCTCCGGCGGGGCGGATTCGGCGCGGGCGGAGGCCGGCGCATTCCGCGAGATGGTCAGGGCCATCGGAACACTCCTTGGGGCGGGGCGGAAGAAGGGGGGAGGCGCGGTGCTACGCGCGGGCGCCGGCCGGGGCGGCCGGACCGGTGCGGCGGCGGCTGAGCTCGGCGAACTGCGGGTCGGTGCCCAGCACCCCGCCCTCGCCCCAGCGGTTCTGCGCGATCTCCTGGATGTAGACGGTGATCTTGTCGAACGGGGCGCCGGTGACCCGGTTGACCGTGGCGGTCAGTTCCTCGATCAGCTCGCGGCACTTCTCGTCGGTCTGGTTCGGCCAGGTGGTCACGGTCAGGATCGGCATGGCGGGGCTCCTTCGGGCGGGTGCGGACGGGTTGTCGGGCGGGGACGGGGGCGGGTCACGCGGGTCACAGGGCGCGGCAGGCGCCGCCGTCGACGGTGACCGCGGTGCCGGTGATGCGGGAGGCCGCGGGGGAGAGCAGGAAGGCCACCAGCTGGGCGACGTCCCCGGGGCGGGTCAGCGCGCCGAGCGGGGTCTGGGCGACCACCTGGCCGGTGACCTGCTCGGGGGTGGTGCCCAGCCGGGTGGCCAGGTCCTCGGCGGTCTGGGCCCACAGCTCGGTGTCGACCGCGCCCGGGTCCACCACGTTGACCCGGATGCCGCGGCGGCCCAGGTCGGCGGAGACGGCCTTGGCGAAGGCGGCGAGGCCGGCGTTGACGGTGCTGTTGACCGGGAAGAGCGGGTCGGGGGTGCTGCGGAAGGCGCCGCCGACCAGGACGATCCGGCCGTGGCCCCGGGCCGCCATGGGGGAGGCGACCGCCCGGGTGAGGCGGACGGCGCCCATCAGCTTGCTGTTGAAGGTGGTCTGCCACAGCTCGTCGGTGGCCTCGGCCAGCGGGGCGACCGGGCCGTCGCCGGCGGCGTGCACCAGGGCGTCGATCCGGCCCAGCTCGGCGGCGAGCTCGCCCACCGCCCGGTCGACCGAGTCGGCGCGGTTGATGTCCACCACCCGCGTGACCAGCCGGTAGGGGCCGGGGATCCGCGCGGTGACGGCCTTGCGGGCGAGCTCCAGGCGCTCCGCGTCCCGGCCGAGCAGGACCACGGTGGCCCCGGTCCGGGCGAGCTCCTGGACCACGGCGCCGCCGATGCCGCCGGTCGCACCGCTGACCAGGACGACCGGGGAGTTCTCTGCGGGGCGGTCAGACGTCATCGCTGCATCCTTGGGGAGAGTTTCGGACAGGCCGCAACTCGCCCTGTGACAAAGGGGGTTCGTCCCGATCGGGACGTGAGCGGCTCGATGACGACGACGCTATCCGAGATCCGCACCGGGTGCAACCATCTAGTTGGTTTTCACCGGCTGGGGCCGCCCCGCACGAAGAAGCCGCCCGGCGCGCGCATCGGGGATGCGCGTGCGCCGGGCGGCTTCGGGTGCGGCGTAGGCGGGTTGACGGTCCGTCAGGCCATCCCGCGCAGGGCGAGGTCGATGACGGTGTGGCCGCTGGCGGTGACGTTGGCGCGCAGCAGCGCCCAGCTCGCCTCCGAGTCGTGGTCCGGGCCGAGCATCAGCCGGCGCTGCTGCGGCACGATGAACACCCAGGACGCCAGGCCGATCAGGGCGATCAGCACCCGGGCGGCGGCCGTCGGGTCGTCGATGCCCAGTGCGACCGAGAGGGCGGCGGTCTTGTAGGTGTAGTACTCCTCGCGCTCCTTCTCGTTCGGGATGGGCTTGTCGCGGTAGAGCAGGCCCTCCCAGGCGAGCAGCCGGACCAGGTCGCCGGAGCGGCGGTGGTAGTCGAACACCTCGCCGACGTAGTTGCGCAGCCCCTCCTCGGTGGTGGGGATCGGGACCTCCTTCCCCATGTGCTCGTACACCCGCCCAAGGACGGCGCCGAACAGCGCCTCCTTGTTGCCGAAGTGGGCGTAGATCCGCTGCTTGTTGACCCCGGACCGCTCGGCGATCCGGTCCACCCGGGCCCCGGCGAGGCCGAACTCGGAGAACTCCTCCTGGGCGGCCTCCAGCAGCCGGTCGCGGGTGTCTTGGACTTTGGCGCTCACTGTCATGGGGGAAGGCTAGCCGATAGGAAAACCAACTGGATGGTTCAAGAAAAACCAACTAGATGGTTGCGCCGGGCGGGGGATCCGTCCTAACGTTCTTCCAGCAGGACGGCGCAGCCCGGACGGAACGCACCAACTCCGCGCTCCCCACTGCCGGTTGACCCCCTTCCCGCCCCACGTACCGGCGGGATCGGCACCGCGCCGGCCCGGCCCGCCACCCCGTACCGATCCCCTGCCCAGCCCGAGCCCGCCATTCCAAAGGAGAGACCATGTCGGCCCAGCCCCGCACCGTCCTGCTCGTCGGCGACCGCTTCGCCGGATTCGCCGTCCACGAGGGGGTGTTCACCGTCTCCCAGTTCCGCGAGCAGCTCCCCCTGCTCGGCGCGGTCCGGGCCGGCGGCGAGCACACGCTGGTCCGGGCCGGCCAGGGCGTCACCGCCCCCGAGTGGGCGGCGCTGCGGGACACGGCGGCCCGCCACGGCCTGCAGGAGTCGCTGGAGTTCCACTTCCCGCACCCGGCGCTGTCCCCCCGGCAGGAGGTGCACAAGCACCAGAGCCAGAACACCCTGATAGCCGACCTGCGCCAGGAGCAGGCGGGCCGGTTCGTCGCCGACCTGCGGCTGCACGCCGACAACGAGCTGCTGCTGGACCACCAGACCGGCCAGCACGTCCAGGGCATGGTCGCCGTCGAGGCCGCCCGCCAGATGTTCCTGGCGGTCAGCGAGCGGTACTACGCCAACCGCTACCCGGACCGCTCCTACTACTACGTCATCGACTCGATGAACACGGCCTTCGAGAACTTCCTCTTCCCGCTCGACGCCACCGTCGAGTTCCTCACCCTCCGGGCCGAGACCGACGACCCCGAGCGGCTCTCCTTCGCCGCCGACATCAGCATCCACCAGGCCGGCCGCCGCGCCGCGCTGACCACCGTCACCTACACCGCCTTCGAACCCGCCCTGATCGAGTCCAAGGAGACCAAGCGCGCCCGCTTCGCCGTGGACCACACGGTGTCCGCCCCCGCCCGCGTGCTCGTCGCCGCCTAGGCACCGCCCCGCACCACCCCCTTCCGGCACCACCCCCACCGAAACCCCTGAGGAGACCACCATGTCCAGCGCCCTGATCACCGTCACCGAGCTCTCCGTCAAGCCCGACCAGGTCGACGCCGCCGTCACCGCCTGGCTCGCCCACCACGCCGCCTCCGGCATCGAGGGCCGCATCCTCTACCGCGGCCTGGAGGACTCCACCCTGCTCGAACTGGCCCCGCTCGCCGACTACGACCGGATCGAGGAGCTGCGCAAGGACTGGCGCGTGCTGTGGGACGCGGTCGGCCCGATGGCCGAGAGCGACTTCAGCCGCCAGCTGCTGCACTTCGTCGAGGCCCCCAAGCCCAGCGCCGACCCGCTCCCGAACACCCCCTACGTCCAGATGCGCCACGTCGAGGTCCCGCCGACCGCCTACCGCGCCTACCGGGCCTGGCGCGAGGAGACCATCTTCGACGTCGTGCGCAACGCCCCCGAGGTCGACTACTTCGAGGCCTACCACTCGGTGCTGAGCAGCGAGCCCGGCGTCATGTTCGTCTCCGGCTTCTCCTGCGCCCCGGAGGACTACACCGCGGTCTTCACCTCCCCGCGCTACCAGGAGATCGTCCGCCAGGCCGGCGACTCCTACATCACTGGCGGCGACCGCGGCCTCTACACCCGCCTGTACGCCCGCGTCACCCCCGCCTGAGCACCGCCCCTCCCGCACCCCCTCCCACGGGACGCGGACGAGGCCGGCCCTCTCCCTCCCCCCAACCCCGCACCGTCCGCGTCCCGTGGCCGCCAAGACCCGGTGAAGGACCCTTCCGAAGGACCACCGCCATGACCATCACGACCGCCGAGCCGATCCGCACGGCAGAGACCACCAACCGCACCTACGACCTCAGCGTCACCACCCAGGGCCCGCTCTACCCGCCCAGCGAGATCATGGACGAGAACGGCGACTTCGTCGTCATCGGCCGGATCAACCGGCCCGCCCCGGACGGCGGCACCGTCTCCGCCTGGGGGAGCGCCGTGGTCTCCGCCGACAGCCCGCTGCCGGAGTTCGGCCGGCACCTGCCCTACACGATCGTCCGCGAGCTGCCCGACGCGCTCCCCCCGCAGGAGGCGGCGATGCCGCTGTACACCCTGCCGCTGCCGCTGCCCTGCAACAACTACAACATGCTGTTCGCCCCCGAGCAGCGCCCCGACGCCCACTCCGTCGAGCGCCCGAGCTACCCCCTGCACCAGGCCCCCATCCCCGACGCCCGGTTCGAGGACGGCCTGCGGGTGCGCGAGCCGATCCGGCTCGCCCAGTGGGTCAAGGCCCGCGGGCAGCTGGAGGTGGACCTCTCCGCGGACCGGCGCAGCGCGACCTTCTCGTTCGGCTTCACCGGCCTGATCCCCGACAGCCTCTACACCGTGATGTCGCTGCGCGAGCACGACCTGGACCCGGACGGTCCCACCCGCCCCGGCCCGCTGGGCGTCCCCAACGCCTTCATGACCGACCAGCACGGCATGGCGCACTACCGGGCCACCCTGCCCAACCCCTTCCCGGCGGCCGGCACGCCCGGCGCCAACCGCGTCATCAACGTGATCGTCCTGTGGATGAGCTATCAGCAGAACTACGGCGGTGCGATCGGGCACTTCGGCCTCGGCGGGGACATCCACGCCCAACTCAAGCTCCAGGGGCCCAGCTTCGCGGAGTTCACCACGGTCGACTGACCCCGCAGCCCGCCACCCGCCCCCGCACGAAAACGGTCGACACCGCCTGCCGAGAACCCCCCGACCCCCTGGCACCCCATCAGCCACGCCGGCCCCCGGCCGGCCCACACCAACGGAGCACCGCATGTCCGGCCAGCAAGCCATCGGCATCATCAGCACCGGTTCCTACCTCCCCGCCGAGGTCATCGGCAACGAGGAGATCGCCCGGGGCGCCGGAGTGACCGCCGAGTGGATCGAACGCAAGACCGGGATCCGGCAGCGCCGACGAGCCGCCCCGCACGAGGCCACCTCCGACCTGGCGGCGGCCGCCGCGCGCAGCGCCCTCGCCGAGGCGGGCCTGGACCCCGAGCAGATCTCGCTCGTCGTGGTCGCCACCTCGACCCCCGACCACCCGCAGCCGGCCACGGCCAGCATCGTCCAGTCCCTGATCGGCGCCACCAACGCCGCCGCCTTCGACGTCAACGCGGTCTGCAGCGGCTTCGTCTTCGCGCTGACCGCGGCCGAGCGGATGCTGCGCGGCGAGCCGGAGGGCTCCTACGCCCTGGTGATCGGCGCCGACGTCTACTCGCGGATCCTGGACTACTCCGACCGCAAGACCGCGATCCTCTTCGGCGACGGCGCCGGCGCGGCCGTGCTCGGCCGGGTGCCGGCCGGCCAGGGCACGCTGTCGACCAGCCTGCTGACCCGGGGCGACCAGCACGCACTGATCAGCGTCCCGGCGGGCGGCAGCCGGCGCCCGGCGTCGGCGAGCACCCTGGCCGACGGCGGCCACTTCTTCCACATGGACGGGCGCGGGGTGCGCGGCTTCGTGCAGGACAACCTGCCCGCGGCGATCAAGGGGCTGCTGGCCAAGGCCGGGACGGCCGGCCGCACGGTGGACCACTTCGTCCCGCACCAGGCCAACAGCGTCATGCTGGCCGAGGTCTGGCCCGAGCTCGGCCTGGAGTCGGCCACCTGCCACCTGGCCATGGAGCGGCTGGGCAACACCGGGGCGGCGTCGATACCCGTCACCCTCGACCTGATCCACCGCCAGGGCGCGCTGGCCGAGGACGAACTGGTCCTGCTGTCGGGGTTCGGCGGCGGCATGTCGGTGGGCTCGGTGCTCGTGCGCTGGGCCGCCACCCCCTTCGCCCGCCGGTCGCAGTCGGTGCGCGAGTCGGTGCCGGAACTGGTACTGGCGGGCTGAGGACATGGTCACCGACACCGCCAGGACCGCCGCCCCCGCCCCCCGACCGAACGGAGAGGATCACGACGACGAACCGAACATCATCCGCAGCGTCAACTGACCGTGCAGCGGGGCCGGAACGGAGATCCGTTCCGGCCCCGCTGCACGGTCAGCCGGTGCCGCGGTCACAGGCACTCGTGGTCACAGGCCTCCGCACCCATGGACCAGCAGGCCACCGCGCAGCCCGGGACGGTCGCGGGCCGCCGGTCCAGCTCCCTGATCAGCTCCGGGTCGCCGCCCACCACTCGCGGATGGCCGACGCACTCCAGCATCGGCAGGTCGGAGAGGTGGTCGCCGAACGCGAAGCAGTCCGCGGCCTCGATCCCGCGGTGCGCGGCGATCAGGTCCAGCACCGCCGCCCGCTTCGCGGCCCCGATCATCGGCCGCCGGACCTCCCCGGTGTACCGGCCGGCCTCCACCAGCGCCTCGGTGCCCAGGGTGTACGCCGCGCCGACCCGGCGGGCGATCGGAGCCAGGCAAGGGGCGAACGACCCGGAGACCAGCGCCAGTTCGGCCCCGGCGGCCCGGTGCCGGAGCAGCGCCGAGACCGTGGAGGGGATGAAGAAGTCCGGTTCGGCGGACCGCTCGGCGAACCACTGCTCCCCGAGCGCGGACATCTCGGCGACGTCCTCGCCGGCGTACAGCCGGTAGTACGCCCGGTTGACGTCCTCCCGCGGACTGCCCGCGGCGGCCTGGGCCCGCAGGCGCTCCAGGACCAGCCGGTAGCGGGCCTCGCCCTCGTCCCCGTAGCGCCTGGTCAGCTGGAACTGGAGGAAGTCGAACATGCTCTTGCGGGTGATGAGGGTCTCGTCCACGTCGGTGAAGACCAGGTAGGCGGGCCGCTGCAGGGTGCGATCCGGATAGGCCACCAGGCTCATGGTTCTCGTCCTCTCGTGTGGGTAAATATTCCTTCGTGAAGGAATATTTACGGGTCATCATGGCGCACCCGGCCCGTCGCAGTCCAGACCGCCCGGGAGGGCCCCGCCGCCCGGGCGCGGAGGGTCGCCGCCGGGCGTGGAAAAAAATAATACCTTCACGCAGGTATGTAAATCTGGCAGGATGGCTGCCGCCGGGCCACCCCACACCGAGCCCGGAGGCGACTGCTGTCCAGGAGAGGGAAGCCAGATGACCGTGCTTCAGGAGAGGCCCGTCTGCACCGTTGCGATCGACCCCGGCACCCCGCCGGCCGCGAACGACGTCCAGACCCGGCTCGCCCGACTGGCAGCGCTGCGCCGACAGGCCCACGACGGCCCCACCCCCGCCGCCACCGAAGCCCAACGCGCCAAGGGCAAACTCACCGCCCGCGAACGCATCGCCCTGCTCCTGGACGAAGACTCCTTCACCGAAGTGGAAGCCCTGCGCCGCCACCGCGCCCAGGGCTTCGGCCTCGAATCCAAGAAGCCCTACACCGACGGCGTCATCACCGGCTGGGGCACCGTCCACGGCCGCACCGTCTTCGTCTACGCCCACGACTTCCGGATCTTCGGCGGCGCCCTCGGCGAAGCCCACGCCCAGAAGATCCACAAGATCATGGACATGGCCCTCGCCGCCGGATCCCCCCTCGTCTCCCTCAACGACGGCGCCGGCGCCCGCATTCAGGAAGGCGTCACCGCCCTGGCCGGTTACGGCGGCATCTTCCAGCGCAACACCAAGGCCTCCGGCGTCATCCCGCAGATCTCCGTCATGCTCGGCCCCTGCGCCGGCGGCGCCGCCTACTCCCCGGCCCTCACCGACTTCGTCTTCATGGTCCGCGACATCGCCCAGATGTTCATCACCGGCCCCGACGTCGTCCAGGCCGTCACCGGCGAGAAGATCACCCAGAACGGCCTCGGCGGCGCCGACGTCCACTCCGCCGTCTCCGGCGTCTCCCACTTCGCCTACGACGACGAGCAGACCTGCCTCGAGGACGTCCGCTACCTGCTCTCCTTCCTGCCCGCCAACAACCGCGAACTGCCGCCCCCCACCCCCGGCGACGACCCCGCGGACCGCCGCAACGACCCGCTGCGCCACCTGGTGCCCGCCGACGGCAACCACCCCTACGACATGCGCGAGGTGATCGAGGAGATCGTCGACGACGGCGAGTACTTCGAGGTCCAACCGGGCTGGGCCGGCAACCTCCTCTGCCTCCTCGCCCGCCTCGACGGCCACGTCGTCGGCATCGTCGCCAACCAGCCGCAGTACCTCGCCGGCGTCCTGGACATCAACGCCAGCGAGAAGGGCGCCCGCTTCGTCCAGATGTGCGACGCCTTCAACATCCCGCTCGTCACCCTGGTCGACGTCCCCGGCTTCCTCCCCGGCGTCGACCAGGAACACGAGGGCATCATCCGCCACGGCGCCAAACTGCTCTACGCCTACTGCAACGCCACCGTCCCCCGCATCCAGCTGATCCTCCGCAAGGCCTACGGCGGCGCCTACATCGTGATGGACTCCCGCTCCATCGGCGCCGACCTCTCCTACGCCTGGCCGACCAACGAGATCGCCGTGATGGGCGCCGAGGGCGCCGCCAACGTCATCTTCCGCCGCGACATCAACGCCGCCGAGAACCCCGACGCCGTGCGCGCCCAGAAGATCAAGGAGTACAAGAACGAACTCATGCACCCCTACTACGCCGCCGAACGCGGCCTCGTCGACGACGTCATCGACCCCGCCGAGACCCGCCCCGTCCTGATCCGCGCCCTCGCCATGCTCCGCGACAAGCACGCCGACCTCCCCACCCGCAAGCACGGGAACCAGCCGGCATGACCACCCCCGGCACCCCCGCCCTGCACATCCTCCACGGCTCCCCGACCCCCGACGAACTCGCCGTCCTCACCGCCGTCCTCCTCACCACCCTGACCCCCCGCCCGACCCCGCTACCCCCCACC